>JAFACY010000257.1 GCA_023425285.1 Bacillota bacterium | reverse complement strand
TGTCTTACCTTGTAGGTACCATGCTTACTCTCGATTTATCATTGGTAAGTCAAATCCTCATAGTATTTGCAGTCGCAATTTCGGCAAAGCTCATTGTTCAGAACAGGGTATTTATTTATATTATTTTTTTTATCGTTGTAATCAGCAGATTTATTCCTGACGACATTGCACCGCAAAGCCATATATATTTTGAAAAACTCATGATGGTACTGAGCAATGTTTATGAGCATCTGTTTATGAACAAGCTCATTATGAGAGAAAATATACTTCCTTTCTGGATTATTACAATTGCAGTGTATTCAATCTATACTTCATTTATAATTTTCAGACTGAAGCGAGGTTTATGGGCACTGTTGCTTTTGTATATCCCTATGTTCATATATTATTGGTATGTAAATATACGTCATACATATTCTGCTCTGGCTGTTTTTTTATTTTCATACCTGGTAATCTACGGACAGTTAAAATTTGAGAAAGAAGCACACATGACGACTACATCATCTGATCATAATTTTTCTGAAATGACGTCCTCATGGCATAAGGTATCTTTAATTTACGGTGCATTGATCATAATAATTGCGTTGCTGATGCCTAAGACTCCCAACCATACGCGCTGGTTATGGATGGAAAGTAAAATAAATTCTATGCTGCCCGAAAATCACTATTTGCGTCTCATTAATAATGAATACAATGACATGGTCAGCAGATTCAATTTTTCGACCACAGGATTTCAACAGAATCTATCCGTTCTGGGAGGTCCGGTTTCTTCCGGCGAGAACCTTATCATGTATGTGTATGCAGATAAACCCACTTATCTGCGCGGCACCGTAAGACACAACTATAACGGGAGCATGTGGCAAACCTTGGAGACAGGTAATACGGAATATCCTTTAGGAAATGCTCTCAATAATATAACTCCGGATGAAATGGATTACTATAATGAAGAAACCGTGAAAGTGCAATTTGTAAATTATACATCTACTACATTGTTCAGCCCTTACAGAACAATTGATGTTCATGCCGAAAGTAAGGATAAAATTTCCGTGAGCATGGATCATATAATAGAAATCCCCGGAGGCATATATAATGGGGAGGAATATACTGTAACATTTCTCAGCACACCATCATATTACGAATCGTTGAACACAGGGATTAATAATTCATACAATAATCTGAGCAATATCGGGGATTATCTGGATGTGCCGATGGACAAAATAACACAGCGTACTATAGACCTTAAGGATGAGATTATAACCGGAATAGAAGGAAACTATGAAAAAGCCGTAGCATTTGAATCATATCTGAGAAATAATTATACCTATACGTTAGATACCTCTGTAGTCCCTTATGGTCATGAATTTATAGATTATTTTCTCTTCGAGGAAAAAGCCGGATATTGTACCTACTACGCAACTGCCATGGCAATATTCCTGAGACTAGAGGGAATTCCCAGCAGATATGTTGAGGGATATGTGTCACATGAGTCCTCATACGACGGTGTATATGAGGTGAGACAAAGCAATGCGCACGCATGGGTGGAAGCATATATTGAACCCGTCGGGTGGATTACTTTTGAGCCCACAGCCTCCTATCCGTCAGAAAACAGAAGCAGGTATGACAGCTTGGGCAGTGAAAACAAAGAAGAAGCACCGGCAGACGAACCGAGTGACGAAACAGATATTGAGAAAGAAGATAATGAGACAGAAAAAGAAGAAGCCCTCCCGGACAACCAGGATACTGCTGCAAATGACAGCGAGAATTCAGATAGCACAGAAAATGAGAGCTCAACCGGACGTTCTGTATCTCCTCAGAATATTATATTTTATATGATAGGATTAATGCTTCTTACAGCAATGGTTCCTGTACTAATCAAGGTATTTAAATACAGAAAAAACGAGCAGCATATTGATGCTATGCCTGATAATGAAAAAATAATTGAAATTTATCAAAGGATATTAAAAACAATTGAAGTCTTGGGTTATCCCATGGATTATGGTGAAACATATTACGAGTATTCCGTCAGGATGGAACATCAATTTGATAGATTAAAAGAGCTTACAGACATATTTGTAAAAAATAAATATGGAGATATCATGCCCGGTGATGATGAAATACAGAAATTTACAGATTACAGAAGTATACTTGAAGAACAATTGAAAAATCATCTGGGTACCATTAAATATTATTTTCATAAATACACGGCATAATCAAGGGAAAATCCTGTCAGGGTTTTCCTTGATTTTTTGTTTGAGCAGGAGATAATATGGTATAAATATCGAAAGAGGTTGAATATATTGATAAATGTAAGGTACATTATTAAAGGAAGGAAGGAATCTATTATGAAAAAATATTTGGGTATTACAATCGTTATTATTTTGATTTTACTGACAAGTATCGGATGCAGCCCAAAAGCAGCAGAAAATGCTGCACCTAATCCTTCTGATAATCCTCAACTTGAACTGACTCTTGAAGAACTTGCCACTTATAACGGAAAGGACGGAAATCCGGCATATATCGCCGTTGACGGTATTATTTATGATGTGAGCGGAAGCTCAAGATGGAAAAATGGAGAGCATAACGGGCATTACGCCGGACAGGATCTTACGGATATAATAAAAAATCAATCCCCTCACGGCATATCCGTGCTTTCAAGAATGCCTGTAGTAGGAAAAATAGTGGAATAACGAAACCTGCTAATAAAGGTCAAGACCCAAAACGAAAATACTTTCAGGAAATTTGTGGGTATAAGCAACAACAGAAAATAAGCAATACAAAACAGACCCAAGGGAAATTGCATATGCGACGCTGCGCGTCGGAGTTTATCGCTTTTGAACGCAACCCGATGAGTTTAAGCTATTAGGACAACGAAAAAACCGCTCCCAAGCTGATATAAGTGGCGTGTAAGCCGTATCAACGAAGTGCGGGCGGCGGTCTTTGTGCTATCGGTATTGCGATCTGCATAGCCGCTCAGGTCGGTCTCCACCGTAGCCCTATCCTGCTTGCAGACACTTGTATTATTACCGATTTTCAGACCACTTATGCATTTAAATGTAACATTCATTGACGCGAGCATAGTAAATACGCAAAAATTTGTTAGCGCCTGCAATCATATAAACTTTATACGGTTTGCCCTCAGAGCGTTTTCGGTCAATAAATTGAAAAGTTGGTTCATGTTCGTGAGCAAGCTGCAAAACGCAGCACATCACCTGAAATAGTGCTTTTCTGAGGTGAGGAGAACCCTGCTTTGAAATACGCCTGGAGTGTTGATTGTAGATTCCTGATTGATTTTCAGGCGGTTCAATTCCCGCAAACCGTGCTAACGATGAGCGTTTGGGATAGCAGCGAATATCACCGATTTCAGCGATAAGCTGTGGAGCTAAAGTTTTACCGACACCATGCATCGCAATGACCGTGCCATACTCCGGAAGTGCAGAAGCAATTTTGCTCATTTCAGACTTGACAACGGCAATAGTTTCACAAAGATGATTAAGTTGATTCACCGTTTGTATAATGAGAGTTTTTGCAAAATCATTATTCGGCAAAGTTGGCAAACAATTAAGAGCAGCAGAATAAACGTGTTCTGCTTTATGAAGACAAAAATTATATCCGTTTTTACGGCACCATTTCTCGTATTTGGTTGTAAATTTTTGTTTGGAAAGCGAAGCTACACAATGGCAATGAGGAAAAGCCAAAATAAAATCAATCCATTTTTCATGACCGTCTTTTTCACGTGCAGGACTTGAAAATAATTCATTCGCTGCGGGGAATGTTTGGTCGAGCAGCGAAATAAGATTGTTTTTCAACATAGTTTTGATTTTGGTGTATTCGCTAAGTTGACGATTGTAAGTTTTAAGAATCTTGCGATATTCGTCAGTCGGCTCAAATGGTGAAAGTTTTGTCCATTTGTCAAGACAATATCCTGCGATTTTCAAAGCATCGACCTTGTCAGTTTTTACACGGCGAATGGTATCACCGCCATAATCGTGTATAAGTTTGGCATTTACCATACAGACAAAAATACCGGCATTGCAGAGAAAGTTGGCAATAGGCTCGGAATATTTCCCTGTATGTTCCATTACAACTCTTGATTCACCGTCAAGAGAATGGATATATTGGGCGAGTTCTTCCAACTGATCAGGATGATGAGCAATGTCAAAAGGTTTTGCAATGATTTCTCCAAAAGGTCGTATAATGGCAATTTTGCTTTTACCTTTTGAGACATCAATACCTATAGCGTTCATAGTAGCACCTCGTAAAATAGAATTTGTAATCAGTGACCATCGTTATACTTATTGCCTATTCTATTTGCTAAGTTACGCGGACGCGCCCATAAGGAGCGGAACTACCTGCTCTAATCGAATGCCACAACAAGAGGATGGCTGACTGTTTCAATTGCGGACGCCAAGTCCAAAAGGAGTGTCGTCAGACCAATTACCTTCTTATTATGGCTTAAACAACAAGTATGATACATCGTAGTGCTTTCTACGGTGATTTATCATAAATCTATTGTAGCAAAGGAGTGATATATTGTATAAAATACTTGGTATTATAAATGTGGTCCTGATTATTGTCGTCACATCTCCTTACTGGCTGAGACGCATAAGTAAATTGCTTTTTCCTGATAAGAAAATTGCTTCCACACAGCTGATGAAGACAGCACGTGCAGTACATAAACCCCTTGGTATCTGTCTGTTGCTGATTACTCTCGTGCATGGCTACATGGCCTTGGGTGCCCCTCGTTTACATACGGGCACATTCGTAGGTACCATGGTTCTCATAACCGTTGTGCTGGGAGGTGCTTTTTTCAGAACAAAAAAGGCTGTATTTTTCAAATGGCATAAGCGGGCAGCGCTTATAACAATACTGCTGACACTTTTACATCTTATTGCTCCAAACGCTGTTTACTACATCACCAATCTTATGTAAATATGATATCACCGTGATTGTATAAGTCCGTCGATAAAAAATCGACGGACTTATTTTTTTAAAAACTATTTTGTATAGATTCAACCCATTTATAGCAATTCATCAATTCATCTTTAGTTATTAAGGATGAATTATGTTCAAATAATATTTTAACATCTCTTTTAATTGCAAATATTACTTCCAGATATG
>JAFACY010000192.1 GCA_023425285.1 Bacillota bacterium | reverse complement strand
ATTACTGATTAATTTCTTCTAAGTAGTTTACTATGTCCCCCACTGTCTTGATTTGTTCAATGCTTTCATCATCGATTTCAATATTAAATTCATCTTCCAAAGCCATTACCAATTCAAATAATGTTATTGAATCTGCGTCCAAATCATCAGAAAAAGAAGTTTCCATTGTAATTTCAGCTTCTTCAACGCCAACCTTCTCGGCTACAAGTTCTCTAATTTTTTCAAACATATCAAATCACCTCCTCATAATACTTTCTTCAATTAACCTGTTTACATTGTTCTCACAGCATATTTTTGCCTGACGTACAGCATTCTTAAAGGCTCTTTCGTCAGAGCTGCCGTGAGCTTTGATTACAACTTCCTTTACTCCCAATATCGGAGCTCCTCCATGTTCAGAATAATCCAGCTTATTTCTGAAATCCTTAAGCGCCGGTTTTATTAAAGCTGCACCGATTTTTGAACGTGTGGTGGACAGCAGTGCTGATTTTAATCCCTTCATAAGCTCTGATACAGTGCCCTCAAGAGTTTTTAATATCATGTTTCCGACGAAGCCGTCACAAACTATTATATCCGCTTTGTCCTGAAGTATGTCCCTTGCCTCTATATTTCCTATAAAATTAAGAGGAAGTGTCGTACCCTCCAGCAGTTCGTATGTATCAAGGGTCAGCTTATCACCCTTTGCCTTTTCTGCTCCGATGTTGGCAAGCGCAATTCTGGGAGAAGCGATATTCAGCACCTGCCTTAAGTAAATATCTCCCATGATAGCAAAATCATATAAAAATTCAGGCTTGGAATCCACATTCGCTCCCGAATCAATTAATAGTGCAAACCCGCCGTACATATTCGGTATCAATGCTCCGATTGCAGGTCTTTCTATACCGTTTATGCGTCCTACTATAAGCGTAGCACCGCCTAACAAAGCACCGGTGCTTCCCGCAGATACTATAGCATCCGCCTGCCTATCCTTAACAGCATTAAATGCCTTTACAAGCGATGAATCCTTTTTTCTTCTCAAAGCCATAACAGGCTTGTCATCGTTTGTTATAATCTCTTCGGCATTGATAATATCTATATTGCTAAAATCAGATGTACTGCTTTCAACTATTTTTTTGATTTCATTTTCTCTGCCATAAAATGATATACCCACATTGTATTCATCTCTTGCAAGTATACTCCCCTTAACAATAAGCTCGGGAGCATTGTCTCCACCCATGGCATCTATAGCAATTTTCATTTATACACCTTCTTTAAATAATTTCTGATAAGCGCACAGTATATGTAGTTACGCACAAAATCAGTATAACGTAGATGTATTATCTTTGCAATAAAAAAATAGTGCGCTGCACTACTTTTTATAGCTAAACTATTAAAATAATTCCTGATTATTCTACGCTTAATACTTCTTTACCGTCATAAAATCCGCAAGCTGCACAAACTCTGTGAGGAAGCTTAGTTTCGTGACATTGTGGACACTCGATGATATTTGGAATTGTTAATCTTGATTTAGCCGATCTTCTTCTATCTCTTCTTGCTTTGGAAGTTTTTCTCTTAGGTACTGCCATTTTAACACCTCCTTATTCCTTTAACAGTCCTTTTAATTTATCAAATCGCGGATCTGTTAAATTGTCTTCACATTTACAATTATCATTATTTAAATTGACTCCGCAATCGGGACATATGCCTTTACAATCTTTACTGCACAATGACTTCATAGGCATCGACAAATAAATAATTTGCTTAATGGTTTCCTGTAAATCAACACATCCGTCTGTAAGCTTTAATTGAATTTCATCAGATTCACTATCTTCATCTAATTGTTTGACAACAAGAGCTTCAAACTTTGCTTCAATCTTATTGTCAAATTCATCCAAACATCTGGAGCATTTATCCTTAACAGTGAACTTCACCGTGCCGTTTAATACAACACTTTCGTCCACCTTATAAAGATCTCCTGCAAACACAATGTTTTTATCAAGATGTGTCTTTGATAAAAAATCCTCATCATCTATTACAAAATTCTCGCTGACTTTGTAAGAAAGACGGTCTGATGATAAAAATTCTTTCAGTTTAATTAACATACTACCACCCTTTTTATTCGCAGAGTTAATTATATGAGAAAAAAAATCTTTTGTCAAGCTATATTGTAATAATTTGCTTGTTACTTTTAATTATATATTTTAGTTGTATATATCACGTCTATGATCTACGTTTATTATTTCAATTATTACACAGGCATCCAAAATCTCAGCAATTATTCTGTAAGTTCCAACACGATAACGCCAATAACCTTTCTTGTCACCAACCAGGGGCTTACCATGTATACGAGGGTTGTCACATCCTTCGAGATTTTTTTCTATCCACCCAAGGATTATTTTTACCTGATAATGATCAATTTGCTTTAATGATTTTTTCGCTTTATCACTGAATTTAACCTCATATCTCATCATCAATACCTAATTCTTTTTTTACATCAGCCAATGAATGATATTTTACATTGCCGCTTTTTTTCTCATTTTCATATTCTTCAATGACCTTCAAATCATATTCATCCTCTAACTTTTCAAAAAAAGCAGTCTTTACAGCATCCGAAAGATTCATGCCATGAGCTTCCGCATAGCTTTCCATCCATTTCTTTTCTTGTTCACTAACTCTCAAAGATATATGAGCCATAATTTTCACCTCTGTAATACATCGTAACACAAAATTGCCGTTTCGTCAATTTAATTTAAACCCTTTTATTTGTTTTTTAAGCTGTCAATTATTCCAACGGGATTAATTATTTTTTTCATTTTATAATTATATCCATTTATTTTTATATCAATTGAATTACCGGTTTCCAATGCTATATTCCAGAACTCATCGTATGTGATATCAGGCTTTACCTGACATGCCAATGCATATACTCCTGCTATATAGGGTATGCTCCAGCTCCATCCTCCGGATGAATAAACGGCGTAATCATTAACTCCGGTTGGTGATGCTGTACATCTTAAATCCATAGGAACGTAAAGATAGGTCGGTCCTGTCATGCTATGCTTTAAAAACATTTCCGCATCGTCTCTCCACCAGCTTCCCGGTCTGTATGATTCCAAATTGTCAGCATCAGACATCGGATATTTACCCAGTCCTTGGAATCTGTATCCATATGTATCATCCAAGGAAGATGAAACTACCAATATCCCTGCTTCCTTTGCCCTTTTTACAGCTTCTGTTATCTCTTTATATCCTTTATGACTGCTATTCCATCCTGTCGTCAGAGAAATAACTCTTATTTTATTTTCTTCCGGCAGACTTTCATTTACTTCTAAAATTCGGTCGATATTTTTAGCACAAAATGAAAAATCAAATTTAAATTCTCCATTATTAACAGTACCAAGATCTCCCGCTATATAATATACATCCGCTTCCGGAGCTACTCCCACTGTCTTTCCTGCTGCTATTGAAGCAACCGCAGCTCCATGCATAAATGCAGGGTTTTTTCCTGCATTTTCGTTTTCCTCATACATCTTTATTCTGTCCTTATATTCTACATGATCTACGAGCAGAGTTTGGTCAACTATTGCTATACCCACACCTTTTCCCGTTATACCCTGTTTGTGGAGTTCTCTTATGTTAAATCCCGGGTTTTTATAAAGCTCCATTAATTCTGTAGGATTAAACTCCTCCGGAAGCTTTTCCGGCCATTTCGTCTTTGAATCGTAAGTTGTATATAACAGGTCATCCAAACGATTTGTCAAATCCTCGGAGGATAAATCAGTGCTTCTCACATCATAATCAAAATTCTCATCCATTTCCTCAGGAAACTTACCCAAATTAAAAATCTCTGTAAAATCACTCGGTTCCGGATGTCTTACTATATTTATGACCTTTGTATCCGTTACTTTGTCACTGCATGCCATGACAATTGCAGCCATCAAAACAATAAACATAAGTACTAAAAAAAATCTTCCTTTATTACTCATAATACTTCCCTCTTTCCCTTTTATTTAAGTGTTTCATAACTTATTTTACATTATATTACAATATTCCAAAATTTTCAATATTATCCTACAAATTACTGTCGCAACAAAAAAACGGTCTTTCGACCGTTTTAAATAATTAGATTTATTATTTTCCTGCAAGAACCTTAGTGTCTCTTGCTATCATTACTTCTTCGTTTGTAGGTATAACGAATACTTTTACTTTTGAGCCGTCTTTGGAGATTTCTACTTCCTTGCCTCTTGTGTTGTTCTTAGCTGCGTCTATTTCTATTCCGAGGAATTCTAAGCCCTGGCAGATATCAAATCTGTTGGAAGCTGAATTTTCTCCGAGACCTGCAGTAAATACCACTACGTCCAGTCCGCCCATAGCTGCTGCGTATGAGCCTATATATTTTTTCACAGTGTAGTTGAATTTCTCTAAAGCGAGCTTTGCTCTTTCATTGCCTTTTTCTGCCGCACCTTCGATGTCTCTGAAGTCGCTGCTTACTCCTGAAATACCAAGCACGCCTGATTTTTTATTCATTAAGCTGTCAACTTGTTCAGCAGTCATTTTCTTGTTATTGATTAAGTAAGTAACAATTGCAGGGTCTATATCTCCGCATCTTGTTCCCATTACAAGTCCTTCAAGAGGAGTCATACCCATAGTTGTGTCAAATGATTTTCCGTCTTTGATAGCTGTCAAGCTTGCACCGTTTCCTAAGTGGCATGTAACTATTTTTGTTCCTTCAAGACTCTTGCCTGTTAAAGCGGCAACTCTCTCGGAAACATATTTGTGAGACGTTCCGTGGAAGCCGTATCTTCTGATTCCCATTTCATCATATAATTCATAAGGCAATGCATATATGTATGATTCTGCAGGCATTGTCTGATGGAATGCTGTATCAAATACTGCAACCATAGGAACGCTCGGCAGTAATTCCTTGCATGCTTCTATACCGATAATGTTTGGTGGGTTATGAAGCGGTGCAAGTTCAATACATTCCTTCATTGCATCTATAACTTCATCTGTAATAACTACTGATTTTGCAAATCTTTCGCCGCCATGAACCACTCTGTGTCCTACTGCGTCCACTTCGCTTAAATCCTTTACTGCTCCGTGATCCTTGTCAACCAATGCTTTTAATACAAGATTAATTGCATCCTTATGGTTTTTCATTACTTCTTCGATAACTACCTTGTCCTGGCCGCATTTTTCGTGTTTTAAAACACTTCCTTCGATTCCTATTC
>JAFACY010000186.1 GCA_023425285.1 Bacillota bacterium | reverse complement strand
TATATCTTCCCTGCCCCAGGCCGGTGTTGCATTTGCCTTTTGACCCGACAAGGTGGGAACATACGTGATTCCCTTTTCAACCATCTTTTTTGCCATTTCGTCGTCAATACATCTGCCATGTTCAATAACATCCACTCCCGCATCTATACACCAGTTTACAGCTGTTCTTCCGTTGGCATGCACCGCAACCTTAAGTCCCACCTCATGAGAAATATTGACGGCCGCCGTCATCAGCTCCTGTGAAAACCATGGACATGTTAAATCTTCATAGTCGATATGAGTCATCCTTTCGTTATTGGCAACGATTTTGATGAAATCAGTCCTAAGAGATGCCTGCCTCAGAATTTCCACCCTCAGTTCATCCACAGAAGAAATTTCCGCACTGAAATTAGGTGCTGTTCCATTAGGCAGAGCTATAATTTCCATTGCTCCCCTGATTCTTGGAGCCAAAATCACACCCTTGTCCCGGCATTCCTTCAGCTGCATGTGTCCATCTCCCTTATGCGCCAAATCCCTTGTTGCCAGAACTCCTTTTTTAAGTGCCACAAGTGATAATCTGGCACACATAAAGGCTTGAGTAGCGGCATCATGCTTAAAATCACCAACCTTACCATAGCTTTTCCACATGGCGCTGTGGTGATGCCCATTTATAAGACCCGGCATTAAAACCATCGAGCACAGGTCAACCACCTTTCCATCATAGCTGCTCTCATGAAATTCTGAGGCTTCACACACCTTAACAATTTTGTTTCCGTCAACTACAACCACTCCATTATCAATAATGCCTGCAGTTCCCATGGTAAGGATTTTAGCATTTTTGTAAATCAACATATGAGTTCCTCCTTGTATAAATTCTTATTATGCATCATGGTGCTTGGCATAAAGCGCTTTACAAAGCATCATATCTGTTTCTCCCATGCCCTTCCTGGCAAAGTTACCCATGAATTTTAAAGAATCATCTGCAGTCTTGCCGCATACACCTTCATCTGCCGGTATGACAACTCCATCCATGGCAAGCATTGCACCTTCTATAGCCATTCCGATTGCAGAAGACAGCTTTATGGCACATGCCATCCTTGCTCCGTCGCATACTACCCCAAAAACATTTACAATTGTATTATTAACAGCCATTTCAATTTCATTTATACCGCCGCCAAATAACAAAACCGCACCGGCAGCTATACCCTGTGATGCGCCAACCATACATGCACACATAGGCGATTGTCTGCCAATGAGATTCTTGCACATAACGGTCATTAAAAAGCTGAGCGCCAGTGCTCTGAGCAGTTCCTCCTCCGTTTTACCAAGATCCTCCGCAATGCTGATAACAGGCAGCGATGCCGTAATACCTACATTTCCGCTGGTCGCGCAAGCCATGGCCGGCAGATTGTATCCCGCCATCCGGGCTTCGGAGCCTGCTGCCGTCATAGCCTTGGCCTTTCCTAAGAAATTACCTTTATCTCTTTTCATCATAGAAGCGGATAAGCCTATGCCGGTTTTACCGTCCAAGGCTGCCTGAGCCAATTTTTTGTTCATTTCAACAGATTCTCTCAGAAAATAGAGTTTTTCAACAGGAACCTGAGACGCAAATTCATATAAATCTTTTATGAGATAGTCAGCAATGGGATCAGCAGTCTCATTTATAGAAGCTAATCTGTCAAAGGGCTTGTCAATAATCGTTTTCCCGTTTGCACTTTTGTATACAAGATTTGTATGCTTCTGCACAACAACCGCCCGTCCGACACCATTTTCGGTTTCCACGGTAATATCTATGTATACTCCGACTACATCTGTACTCCAATCCGGCTCAACAACAATATTGTCCGATAATGAAAATTCATATGCCTTTTTTTCATCCTCCGGGGTAATGGAATTCAGCACTTCAAGCTTCGCCTCCGGGTCACCGCCAAAGGCACCGAGAGCGGCGGCAATTTTAACGCCGCGATACTTTGTTCCGGGAATGCCCACATCATCCTCCTTGGCACACTTATCCTTGTCCGCCTTGATAATTATTTTTTTGGGAGTTCCTCCAACAGCATCTACAGCTTCAGCCGCAACATAAGAAAAAACCGTAGGACCTGTACAGCCTAATGCAGGCTTCACTTCTTCTTTTAAAATTTCAAGTAGCTCTTCGAATTTTGCATTCATGGTTACTCTCCTTCTTTATTATTGTTTGTCAGACATTTCAACACCTGTTTAACTTAATTTGTAATGTCTGCCATAAATAATAGCAAAATGTGTACCAGTTTTATTTTTTATAAACATATTTGCATGAAAATCATTTAAGCATTGAAACTACAGCATCTTATTTTATTTCTTATTGAAATCTTCCATTAGGTTTTAATTGTTTGATATTGTTTTTGGAAAATAAAGCAGTACTTTTTACCGCTCTGGTAAAAAGTACTGCAGACGCTACCGGATATTTATTTTAAATAACTATCTTATATGCATGTATCTTGTTTCTCAATCCCTTTTCACTTATACCTAACATTTCTGCCGTATCCTTTACGTGCCCTCTGTTTTTTATAAGAGTTGCTTTTAAGATTTTACACTCTATTTCCTTTAATGTCATTCCCACTAAATCCTCCGAAAATACATTGCTTCCATGAATTTCAGTTCCTTCGTATTCTTTTACCTCCTCGGGCAAATCCTCAAGTCTTATAATATCATTATTGGACAATACCATTGCATACTCAACTATATTTGAAAGCTCTCGTATATTGCCGGGGTAATTATAGCTGATTAATTTTCGCTCTGCTCTTGTAGAAAGACCCTTTATATTTTTATTTAGTTCATTATTATACTGCTGTATAAAATGACTTATAAGAAGTGGTAAATCCTGCTTTTTTTCCCGCAGAGAGGGCAGATTTATTTCAATTACTTTCAACCTGAAGTATAAATCCTGTCTGAATTCTCCATGTTCAACCATGGCTTTTAAGTCTTTATTTGATGCCGCTATAACTCTTATATTCAGTTTTTTCTTCTCATTGCTCCCTATGGGCGAATACTCTTTTTGCTGCAAAACACGTAACAGTTTAGCCTGTAGTGAAATGGGCATGTCACCTATTTCATCCAGAAAAATTGTCCCGTTATTTGCCACCTCAAATCTTCCGTGCCTGTCTTCCATAGCACCTGTAAATGATCCCTTTTTATGACCGAACATTTCCTCTTCAAGTAAAGTTTCAGGTATAGCCGCACAGTTCACTTCTTCAAACCTTTCCTTCTTTCTTTTCCCCGAAAAATGTATGGCTCTGGCAACAAGTTCCTTTCCCGTACCGCTTTCACCTGTTATTACAACATTTGTATCCACATCCTTAAGTTTATCAATAAGCATATACACTGTCTTCATAGATGGGCTTCTGCCTACTATTCCGTTATAAACATACTTATTCTCAAGCTCCTGACTTAAATACTCAACCTTTTCATTTAACTGCTGATGATCCAAAGCCTGATCTATTACCACATATAATTCTTCAAGATTCAATGGTTTGGTAAGATATGTATAGGCTCCCTTTTTCATTGCTTCAACAGAAGAATCTATACTGCCATAAGCAGTCATTATAATTACAATCAGACTTTTATCTATAAGCTTTATTTCTTCTAATACATCAAGACCATTATAACACCCTATTTTCAAGTCCAGTAAACATATGTTGAAACATTTCTCACGCATAAGGTTTATGCCCTCTAAGGGACTTGTTACAGCCTTAACATCGTATTTATCTTCAAGAGCATAGGAAAGAGATGTACATATTCCAATTTCATCGTCAATTATTAAAATACCTTTTCTCATTTTTACCTCCCAAATCTTAACGTTATTTTTGTATATAGATTTTTTTGGCTTTCTATTGATAGTGTCCCGCCGTTTTTTTCAACGTATTGTTTAGAAATATAAAGACCTAAGCCTGTCCCCACCGATTTTGTAGTAAAAAAGGGTTCCGTAGATTTTTTTATTTCATCTTCTGTCATTCCAATACCTTCATCAATTATTTGAATGAAAATATATTGTTCATCCTCCCAGGCATTAATGTACATATTTAATTTATTATTACTTTCACTGTTGCTTTTTATTTTATCCCTTACTGATTCAGCTCCATTTAATATTATATTTATTAAAACCTGCTTAAGCTGATTTTTATCTGCTTGAATAGTAAGCTCTTCATCCACATCCGTATTTAACTCAATTCTTTCATTTTCCAAAACATGAACAATCAAAGCCGTACTGGATTTTATCAGGTCGCTTATATTGATTATTTCCATGTTTCTGATTCCCGGCTTTGCATAATCAATTAGATTTTTTATCAGACTGCTGACGCGGTCCACTTCTTTTGGTACAAGTTCTAATAAATGATATTGAAATTCTTCATTATCGATTTTTCTTGGAATGAGTTCAACAAAAGTCTTTATAGTTGCAAGAGGATTACGCACCTCGTGTGCAATTCCTGCAATTATTTGATTTAGCGCCTTGTTTTTTTCTCTTTCATACATTTGCTCTTTTAACTTGCTTTCCTTTGTAATATCTTCCAAGGTTAGTATTGCACCCCTGACATTACTGCACAAATCGAACAGTTGATAAATATTATATCTGTAGCAAATGCTTTCATTATCCTTCCTTAAGACAATTTCTTTATTCAAAAATCGTGACTCCTTCAAAAACACTGCATCCATTTTATCAATGAGCATGCTTTTTAAAAGCTCAATTTCAAAAACACTTTGCCCAATAGGTAGTTCATCAATATCCATTAATGCAGATGCACTTTGATTAAATAACGTTATTTTGCATTCCTTGTCAAAGACTATAATCCCACTCGGACTGTTTTCCACAATACAATTTTTCAATTCGTTATTGTTTCTTGTTTCGATTATTTGGAGTTCAAGATCCATATTTGTTTTTTTCAGTTCTTTTGTCTTCTCATTAACCTGCTTTTTAAGTAAAAAATTTAATCTAAGATTAAAAATAAATACTGCCGCTATTATTGTGAGTGCTATGAGAAAAATATAAGTTATCTTCTGAATTAGCTTATCAATTACATACTTATTCTCGTTAATCCATTTATCGTGCAGCTTTTCATATTCGCCGCTGAGCCTTAATTTTTGCAAACCGTTATTTATCTTCTTTTGTAATTCCTCATCTCCTGATTTTACGGCCATTCCATATTCTATGGAAACCATATAATTATTGACTATTGTATATTCATTTTCCAAATTTGCTTTTTCCAGCTGATACAGCACACTGTTTTTTACTCCGATTAATACATCTGCCTTCTTAGAAACAAGCATGTTAAAAGCTCTCACCTGATTGGAAACTACTATGGATTTCAGGTTGCTTATATTATGAATAAAAGAATATCTTACGGTATCATCCTCAAAAGTTGATATTATACTGCTTACGTTACCCTGCACATCTTTAATCTTACTGTTATGGGCAACCATGCATATGGATGATTGAGATATACTGTCAGTTAACTGTACCTTATATTTTATATTATCATTCAATATAACCCCAAGAACAACATCAACCTGCCCATTCTCCAAGGCTTCGATGCATTTTGATGTGCTGCCGAAAGGAATATATTCGATTTTAAAGCCATATCTGTCTGCCAGCTTGTTAAGAATATCCACATGCAATCCTACGTACCTGTCATTTTCAACAAACTGATATGGCGGCATATTAGGATCAATAGCAACCTTCAACATTGTATCTACAGCATAAACTTTATTATTTGAAAATATGATTGTAATAAATATAATCATGAAAAGCCGTATATTAACTTTAGCCCTGAGCCACATAATTCCATCTCCGTTGAACGCTGACTGCAAATAATTCATTAATACCTCAAAATATTGTAATTTTATTATCTGTCTGATTAAGTATATATTATGTCCATGCTTAATTCAAATAAAAATTTGTATAACAAAATATATTAACAGGCACAAAAAAATGCCTTAGGTAATATTACCTTTATAGAATTTTGTTCTATTAAGACTCGGAGCGGTACCACTGTTTATATAATATCCCTTTATTCTTTTTATACCGATAGCCAAACGTTCTATTATAAAAAGCACCAATTAATGGTGCTAATGTTTTAAAATCTTTACTTGCAATAATCATCATTTTTTTACTTACTTTGATTTCTTATTCATTTTAAGCCGAAACCGCAATGATTATCATGAGATTTAATAAATTTGAGTAATAAATCCCCTTCTTTATTAATTTAGAGTTAATTCGACTGCATACGAGAACGGTATAAAACAATTACTGTCAGTGCATTTATAGGCTTCTTCTCTGTGCATTTTATGGACAATTTCATCTGTATTCAGATTCCCAAGATGCAGGATTACAGCATCCAATGCTTCAATTTCAGACTCAGCAAGCTCTTTAACCTCAAACTCTGGAGCTGGCATAAATCTATATCCTACATTCTCTCCATACCAAACGATATCATACTTTACTCCATCTAATAGAACTATTTGTTCATAGCCTTCCGGAACGGCTCCCATGGGAAGAGCGCTATATACTAATCCACTAATAGATATACCATTTCTTTTATAGTGAAGATTATCCGAATACCAAAGCATCTTCATCAGCTTCACCTTGTGAAGACTTGGTACCTTCGAAGCAATATAATTTATCATCTCCACTACCTTGCTTAAGCTAAGCTTTGCTTTACCTGTTAAGTTCTCATCTTCAAAGTCTGCATAAATTGCTTGAATCGAATCAATCAAATATTGATTTCGTTTCTTCTTAAATTGTTCACTTGCTTCATGATAATATTTGTCAAAAGCTTTTTCTGATATGCGCCCTTTAGCTCTTTCTAACATTTCCAAAAACCATTTAGGATCATAATCAATTTTTCTGAGCACATCGTCATGAGCACGATCCTGAATCTGGTGGTTCTCATATCTGGTTATTGTTGCTCGTCCCCATTCAAGAATTTCCGAGAAATCCTTTTGACTCACACCGTATTTCTCTCTAATATCTATAATTTCTCCGGAAGTCAATAACCCAACTTTTTCTCTGTATGCATCTTTCATTGCCAAACTGTTTATCTTAATCATTTCTTCAGTTTCTAAGTATTCGTCTGCATTTGAACAATACTCATAAACAGCCGTGAAAGAAACTTCTTCGTCTTTAAAAACCTCAGTTTCTACTACCTCTACTGTATCAACATCATGCTCTTCCATGCAAATTAAACATAGCTTTTTTTCTCTTTTTAAAATATTCATTATATACACCTCAACTTACACATATGGAAAGTTAGTTTCACAAAAATCTACTTCTGAAAAATGAAAGGACATTACAAAAACATAATTTTTACCGTCAGCATGATCTATGCTAACCAATTCTACCCTTATCTTAATATATACATCATTATTTTCATATTGTTTCCCAAATACTCTCATCTCTGACTTGTTAGGGAATCTGGTATCCTTTACGGTTTCTATATATTCCTTTACAGTTAATTTTATGAGTTCTCTTTTTAAAACTTCTATTTCATCTTGATCGGGAAATAATTTTGACATAGTGTATCTATTAGTATGTTCCTTATCTCGATTATTATCAACTTGTCTTTCTTTCTGAAAGTTAACGGTTGACGAACCATTTTCTATAGCATATTTCAATCGTTCAATATATGTTTGTACTTCTATTTTTGATTCTATTCTCTTTTTTTCATTAGTACTGTTCATATTTATTGTAACACTCTCCAAAGTTTTTGTCAATGTTTTTGGTATCAAATGATTCCATTTTTTGTTGAGTTTGATGTAACCCTCATTAAAGAAATTATTAAGTATTAATATTTACACCTTTTAATATATTTAACATCTAACTCTTCATATTCCTCTATTGATTTCATACCATCTTTCTGACCATATGTATTAATATATTTAATTAATCTATTGCATATTTCAGATGAAAAAAGATTTGCATCAGAATACATTTGTTCTTTAATATCATTATAGAGTAACGATTGTTGATAAAAATCTAATGCCCGGAGCAAATAAAAATCATTATCTTCATTCGATAAAACTCCTAACTTATGATTAACCATAGCAGCGTAGTATGGCTTATACTCTTTATAATAATCTTCTTCATCTTTTAAAAGTATTGATAATTCAAAATACGCACTTGAAATTTGATAAAACTCGGTTCTGTATTTTATGTCTAAGTTAGGTAAATCTCCTAAACAATGATATATCTTTGCTATCCTGTACATTATATCTCCATCAGTAGACAAGCTGGCCTCTTTATATGCCAATGTCTGAAGGAAATATTCTATCCCTTTTGCTCCATACTCAATTATTCGATTGCATTCACCATAAGAATCTCTCGGATAAATTAATATAATCTCTTCATATGGACGTGCTAATTGTAAAGATATTGAACTGCAAGATGCTAATTCATATGCCTCATGATATTTATTCATAAGCTTAATGTTATTTTCAACAGTATTATCCTTTTTTGTTAGCAGATCTATTTCATTTGCCTCAATCAACAGCTGTACTACCTCTTGATTGCCATTCAAATCAGAGATTGGATAACTATCCTCAATATGTAAAGCATTGTCAATCTTTTCTTTTACAATTTCGACAGACTTTGAATGATATTTACTTACGTTAGACATATATGCATTAAATGTAGTACTTAAAAGTAATATTTTGTTAATAATTTTATCATCAACACTAGGTATATAAGTACTTTTCTTATGCATAATTTGATCTTCTAATTGGGTAGGTGTAATATAACGTACAGAAATAGTAGTATCCTGAGAAATATTTCTTTCAGACAAATAATCATTTCCTTCTAGTTCTACTTCTTCTTTATTTTCAACAGGAGTAGTAGTTACTGCTAAATGAGCTTTTTTATCTGCATTGTCATCTACGCGAGAATAAATATCATATATATAATCAGAACCATATGATAATACCAGCACATATAATAAAATTACAAAAACTTTTTTTAATGCCTTTGTATCTATCTTGTTTTTATCAGCATAATAAATAATATATGCTAATATAGTTTGTACAATAACACTTATTAATGCATATGTCTTTATCCTGTAATAAAATAATGAGAATAATACAATAGAAAATAAAATTGTAATACTTATGTATTTCCAATTTGCAGATTTATTATCGAATTTCATTTATGTCCACCAATTTTTAATACTTTTTCATATTAATTATATCATAATTTGACATTTTTTTCAAGTTGAATTATCTTTTAATGTTTTATGTTTTAGTTAATACTATTAAACCATTTTATAATATATATCTATATCTGACTTCACCTGCAATAGCCACTTTAGGGCTAACACTGAATTAGCTCCTACAAGAGCAGAAGCCGCAATGATTATCAAGAGATTTAATAAGCTCTAATAAATATATAAAAGAATCCCTCGTTCAAAATTTGAGAGATTCTTTACTATATACATCCATGTTATTTTATTGTTGTTATTTTACTATTTTATTCATCGCATCATTGTCAATTATCCGCTCGAAAACACCATATTTATCCTCATTGCAACCACTTTAAAAGCAAAGCAATAGTTATAAATAATAACAGAATAATATGTTTACTAATTCTTCCATTCATAGCCATACTCTCCTACACAGCTGCCGGCTAAAACAATCTGCGTAATTCTTCGGTCATAAACTGCTGAACTTCAAATTTATATCCTTCCGGTCCTGTAAACAAAAAGGAATTCAGATTAATATCTTCAAAAAACTTTATTTCAGTCATATCCTTCAAATCGTATTTCTTAAGTTTATCATACACTTCTTCTATATTTTCAACTGTGAAACTGATCAATACTCCGCCTCTGTTTGTTACTTCTATGGACCCCTCACTGACATCAACTCCGCCGAGAAAAGAATCATTACCTATTCTCCATACACATGCCCATTTTGGATCAAATACCTTCTCAAGCCCAAGTACATCATCAAAAAATATCCTTGCCTCATCTAACTTTTCAAAATATAAAAAAGTTATTTGCGATGATAATTTCATAATACCCATCCGAAAACCTCCTTGTTTTTCTATTAAATGATATTAAGACTATAATATAAGCTTTGGATTATACTCCGCAATATAAAATATACATGTACATAGAACAGCAAGGCTATTTTCTAATTTCATTTTTAATAGTTGATTATGTAATATTTCATTTGAATCAGGTAATTCCGTATCTATATCACTAAACAAACGTTGAAGTCTGCATAACTTCCATGACTTGTCAATATTTTGATGAATAACTACGTTACACTCATTTTTATTAATGGCAAACTT
This sequence comes from Bacillota bacterium, assembly GCA_023425285.1. Lineage (GTDB taxonomy): Bacteria > Bacillota > Clostridia > Tissierellales > Sedimentibacteraceae > Sedimentibacter. The sequence goes on along the minus strand of JAFACY010000186.1, from coordinate 72 downwards.
AGAATAATCATGATTTCTGTTTTCAAAATTAACACGTTGCTTATATGACCTTGCTATTAGCTCGTCCATTAA
>JAFACY010000170.1 GCA_023425285.1 Bacillota bacterium | reverse complement strand
CTTATAATAACATTGTACTACAATTATGTATATTTGCACAAGACACATCACCTTAATTCTCTTGATATTGTACTTCACAAGACATATAATATTACTCAGGAAATAAAGACATAATTTTCAGAAAGGTCATCGATATGAAGCAAAACAAATCGGAATTAATACAAAACGGGGATGTGTACAAGGTACTGCTGACTCTGCCCATTCCCATTATGATAAACAGCATTATACAGACATTGTACAACCTTATAGATGGTATCTGGGTAAGCAGGATTTCTTCGGTTCATTTCGCAGCTGTTTCCTTCGTCTCTCCCATAAACTTTCTTTTCATTGCTCTGGGTATGGGGCTGTCGGTATCAGGAACATCACTTCTTTCTCAGTTACTGGGTGCAGACAGATTTAGGGAGGCAAAGGAATACACCTCTCAGTTAATGGTTTCATCGGTCTTGTTATCAATTGTATTTGTTATAATCGGTTATGCAGCAAGTCCATACATAATAAAGCTCATGGGTGGCGAAGGTGATTTTGCGGAGCTTGCAAATATTTATCTGAGAGTATCATTTATGGATTTGCCTTTTATGTTTTTGTACTTTAACGTAAATTCCATAATGAACGCACAGGGCAACACCGTGACTCCTACGGTATTGAGCGGTATATCGGCTTTGATAAATGTTGTGCTGGATCCCATATTTATTTTTACATTGGATATGGGTATAGCAGGTGCGGCATGGGCAACCGTATTATCGAGATTTATACTGGCACTGACAGGGATCAGAGCCGTATTTAAGGACGATAATTATTTAAAACCTGATTTGAGAAAATTTAAATTTAATAAAAATATACTCAGGGAAATTATAAGAGTGGGACTGCCGGTCTCTGTGGGGCAGGCAGGTTCTTCAATAGGCTTTATGTTTTTAAACGGATTTATAGTATCCTACGGTACGGTTACAATAGCTGCCTTTGGTATGGTAAACAGGATAACAAATCTTGTGATGCAGCCTGCAATGGGAGTGGGAGCGGCACTGACTGCTGTGGTGGGGCAGAATCTTGGAGCAAACAGGGCTGACAGAGCTACCGAGAGCTTTAAGGAAGCATCAAAGCTTGCCGTATATATTGGCGTTATCGGTGCGGTATTAATGTTTATCTTTAACGAACAGATCGTGAAATTTTTCATTCAGTCCAAGGATGATGCAGAGGTAATAGTTCAAAGCATGACATATATGAAATACATTTCATTTTCAATGCCGCTGCTGGGATTGTTCAGTGTCTTGCAGGGAATATTCCAGGGTTCGGGAAATACCGGATATTCCATGTCAATGGAAATAGGAAGACTATGGGTTGTCAGACTTCCTATGATACTGCTGTTTAAAAATTTCTCCGATTTCGGACCATCCGGCATATGGTTTTCAATGAGCTTCAGCAATTTGATAGTCTGTTTATACGGTCTGTGGATGTTTAAAATCCATGGCTGGAACAGAAAAGCAATAAATTCTGCAGTAAGGCAGTAATGACATAAATTTAAAAAATAATAATTACTTGTGTATCTAAAAGAAGTATAATAAAATAATGTCACAGTCATTGAAAGTCAATTTTCGGTAGCTGTGACATATTTATTTTATGATGTTTAAGGGAGTGGAATATGTTGCGATACATAAAGCTTTTCAGAAACAGGTTTTTAAGCAGTAAGCTGGACTTGAGGATACGAATGTTTAATGTGCTTGCCATAACGGGTACCATTGTGAGCATTTTTGGCACAATTGCAGGCATCATATCCAATGAAGGCATGGTGAGTATATTATCAAACCTTGCAATTTTTCTCGTTTCATTCGGGCTCTTGATTTATGCCTCCGACAGCAGCAGACGTCAGACCTGTTACCTGATAACAATAATCGGAATTTTTTTAATCGGATTTACCTTCATATTTATCTTTGGGGGAGGATATTATGGTGCCATGCCGTTTTTCTTTGTTTTTGCAGTCGTATTCACTATGTACATGCTCGAAGGAAAAACAGCAATAGCAATGGGTATATTCGAGATTATATATTACACAGGTCTTTGCATATTTGCATACTATCGTCCGGACATAGTGTACATGGATGATTCGGCATCCTACAGGCTTACAGAGGTGCTGTTAGGCTTTCTTTCCGTTGGCACAATGATCGGAGGCAGTATGTTCTTCCAGTTCAGAATGTACAACATACAGCAGAAGGAGCTTGAAATAGCAAGAGAGGAGGCTCTGAAGCTGAGCGAGGCAAAAAGCAACTTCCTTGCCAATATGAGCCATGAAATACGTACTCCTATCAACGTAATGCTGGGAATGAACGAAATAATCCTCAGAGAAAGCGAATCCATACAAATCAAAAAGTACAGTACAAACATCCAGCGTGCCGGAAAAACTCTGCTGCTTCTCATCAACAACGTATTGGATGTTTCGAAAATAGAATCAGGCAAGCTCTCTGTTTCAGAAGAAGAATATAAGACGGCTGATCTCATTGCTGAGCTTTCCATGATCGGGTCGGAGCAGGCAGGCAAGTATGGTCTTTCCTTCAATACGGAGGCAGACTCATGTATACCAAGCGTGCTTGTGGGAGATTCGGTACATCTCACTCAGATTATTGTCAATTTTTTAGGAAATGCAGCCAAGTATACGAAGCAAGGCAGCGTTACACTCATATTTTCACAGAAGCCGACAGAAAATCCGGATGAAATTCTTCTGTGTGTTTCCGTGGTTGATACAGGCATAGGAATAAAAAAAGAAAACCTTGATGTGCTTTTTGATGCGTTCACGCGTGTGGATATGCTGTCCAACCGATATATCGAAGGCACAGGTCTGGGACTTGCCATTGCAAAGGCGCTCTCTGAGCTTATGGGCGGACAGGTACATGTTGAAAGCGAGTGGGGTGTGGGAAGTACATTTTCTGTTGAAATACGACAGAGGGTTGCAGATTCGTCACCCATAGACATAGAATGTGTGCACTCAGATGATACATCTGTTTCCACCGTTTCAAGAGTCGGATTCATTGCCCCAAATGTAAGCGCACTGGTTGTGGATGACAATTTAGAGAATCTGCAGGTTATACGCTCGCTGCTCTCAAGGACCCTGATGCACATTGACACGGCAGAAAGCGGCATGCAGTGTATAAAAAAGGTTGAAGCAAGAAACTACGATGTCATCCTCATGGATTACATGATGC
>JAFACY010000161.1 GCA_023425285.1 Bacillota bacterium | reverse complement strand
GAGTATGAGCTGAGCGGGATTTCCCGGTATAATCATGAGTACAAAAAATGTAATCATTGATACAATCAGCAATATAACTAAAGAGCTTTTAACTCTGTCCAGTACATATTTTAACATATTTCACCTTAGAAATCAGTTATTCTGTAAAATACACTTCCTTAAAATCATAGTAATCCAACGGGAATATCTGCATTCCGTCCACGTTTTTCTGCAGTGACAGCATGGTTCTCGGTGTCTGCAGATATATTGCAGGAAGCTTTTCCGCAAGTATAATCTGTATATCCTTGTATATTTCTTTTCTTTTATCACCGTCAAGCTCTTGCAGTGCTCTGTCCAGCAGCTCATCAACCTCGCCTGTGGTCAGGCTGATATAGTCGTTGCTGGTTGATTTATATCTCGATAAAAACGCATAGGCATCAAGTCTGCCTGTGTGTCCCACAACCGTCATATCAAAGTTTTTTGCTCCGTAAACGTCACTCAGCCATGTTCCCCATTCGATTATCTCTATTTTGGCTGTTATGCCTATTTTGCTCAGCTGATTTGCTATAACCTGACCTGCATCAACGTGGAGCTGATAATTCTTTGGAAGCGACAATCTGACTTCAAATCCGTTTTCATATCCTGCTTCCTTTAATAGCTCCTTCGCTTTTTCGGGGTTGTATTCTATAACATTGTTGGCATCGAAATAATCAGGTGATGTAGGAGGCAGATGTGAGCCTATTTTATCGCCGTAGCCGAACATTGAGGCATCTATTACCTCATCCTTGTTTATAGCCATTGCCATGGCCTTTCTTACCTTTTCATTTGCCAATATGGGGTTTTTTGTATTTAAGGACATAATCTGAACCGCGTTCATAGGCTCGGATATAACCTTGTATTCGGGTTTGTTTTCAACCATGGTTACCTGATCGCCTGTTAACGGAATTATATCCAAATCCCCTAACTGGAAGCTTGCCATCATTGATGTTGCATCCGGTATGAGCACCAGCTTAACCGTTTCAAGCTTCGCCTTGTCACCATAGTAATTATCGTTTCTCTGCAGCGTAAGGTGCTGCTGAGGAACCCATTCCTTCAACGTAAATGCTCCTGTTCCCACAGGCTTTGTTTTTAAATCAGCTGCCGCTTCCTCCGGTACAACCGATGCCCAAGGATATGCGAAGCTTTTTTCAAGTTCAACGTCCAGTTTTTCCGTTACAAATTTAATTGTATTGTCATTTATAACTTCTGTTTTTATTATATTTGCATAGTCCCTTGCTCTCGGGCTTTCTGCATCCTTCAATCTGTTAAATGAATACTCAACATCCTTTGCGGTCATTTTTCTTCCGTTGTGAAAGCTTACATCATCTCTTAAGTCAAATGTAATTTCCATGCCGTCATCGGAAAGCTGCCAGCTCTTGGCAAGTCGCGGAATAAGCTCCCAGTCGGGTGCCACGCCTATGAGTGTATCATAAATATTGTTGGTTACTGTAAATGTGGAGGCGGCTGCAGTTCTGTGAGGGTCAAGACCTTCGGGCTCAGTTGTATAACCCATTGTCAGATCGGTCTTGGTGTCTGCAGTTTCGTTTGGTGTGTTTTCCTGATTTGTGCATGCTGTCATACTTAAAGCCATAAGGACAACAGCTAAAACTAAAATAGCTTTAAATTTTTTCATCTTCTTGTTCCTTTCAGTTAATAAAATTTTTCGTAAAAATATCTTTTACTGAGTACCTTTCTTTACGATAATATTTTACCTATTTTCAAGCTTTATAATCAAATCATTAAAATGTATCTGTTATATGTTGAAAATACATATTATCATAAATCATTTTAGGTTTAACACAATTTCTGTAAAAAGTCAATAAAAAGTCAATAAAAAAATGAACAATTGACATTGTAAAATGTCTTTGAAAATGATACTATAAATACACTATGTATCGGAGGTGCCCTATGTATGAGATGAGACAAAAACAGAGAGAAGAAAGACTGCAAAAAAGTTGGTGGAGCTACGCACTGCTGGCAGCTGCCATTTTCGTATACACACAAGGATGTTCATTATTAAAAACTAATATGGGTTATTCACTTCCTCTAATTATATTAAGTTTTATTATGCATTTAAGAAGTGTCAGCGATCTGGCAAGAAAAATCTTAAAAATAAAGGAATCAAAAAATGCAAACATAGCGATGCTGATTGCATTAATAGCTGTAGCAGTTGTTTGCTATTTAAGGGAATTAGGAATTATTTATATTTTACTGCTTAATCTGGCGGCAATTTTTGTCTACGTGATTACGGCAGCTATATTTTCTAAACATAATAAGGAGCAATAATAATGATAAAAAGATTTATGTCATACTACAAACCTAAGCCTATAAAAAAGATATTCATAATAGATATGATATGTGCTTTTATCCTGGCGGTTTGTGATTTGTTTTACCCCATGATTACAAGAAACATAATAAATATATACGTGCCCAATCAGCAGTTCCAGCTGATGGTTAACTGGCTCTTGGTACTTGGTTCCCTGTATGTGTTGAAGGTCGGACTGAACTACTATATAACGTACTACGGTCACATAATGGGTGTCATGATGCAGTCAAACATGAGAAGGAACATATTCGAGCACCTGCAGGACCTTCCATTTGTATTTTTTGACGAGAACAAAACGGGAACATTGACCTCAAGAATCATCAACGATTTGATGGAGGTTTCGGAATTAGCACACCACGGTCCCGAAGACCTGTTCATTTCAGTGGTGATGCTCGTTGGTTCGTTTATTGCCTTGAGCACCATAAACCTTCCTCTTGCCTTGATAGTGTTTTCTGTAGTTCCCTTCCTTGTAATTTTAGCGATGAAGCTGAGGATACGAATGGCGGATTCGTTTATGGAAACGAGAGAAACCATAGGTGAGGTAAATGCCACCATTGAAAACAGTATTTCAGGTATAAGAGTTTCAAAAGCGTTCAGCAACAGGGAAAATGAAATTGAAAAATTTGAGCGTAACAACGACAGATTTCAAAAAGCAAGAGCAAAAGCGTACAAGGTTATGGCCGAATTTCATGTGGGCTCATCCTTCATCATAGACTTTCTTAACATACTGGTATTGAGTGCAGGCGGTATATTCTTCTTCAAGGGATACATAAACTTCGGTGATTTCGCGGCATTTATATTATATATAGGAAACTTTTTAAATCCCATACGCAAGCTCATTAACTTCGTAGAGCAGTATCAATCGGGTGTATCCGGATTCAAAAGATTCACCGAAATCATGGACAAGGATGTGGAGGACGACGAGCCTGATGCCAGAAACATAGAATCCGTGAGAGGCGATATAAAGTTTGAGGATGTAAGCTTCTCTTACGACAGCAACAAGGAAATACTGAAGGATATATCCTTCAATATCGAGCAGGGCAAGACCGTTGCCTTTGTAGGTCCCTCCGGAGGAGGAAAGACAACTCTCTGTCACCTGATACCACGTTTTTACGAGGTTGA
>JAFACY010000090.1 GCA_023425285.1 Bacillota bacterium | reverse complement strand
CACCAAACCCATAATTACAATTGTGGAGCCTGATAAAGCAGCGTGTCTTTACGGCACGGCAAAGGCTGATGACGGTAAGTTACATCCTGTAACGGGTGAAATGAACACCATTATGGCAGGTCTCGCATGCGGAGAGCCGATTACAATCGGTTGGCCCATACTTCATGCATATGCGGAAAACTTTCTGGCAATACCTGAAGAGGCTGCGGCTCATGGCATGAGAGTATTAGGAAATCCCCTTAAGGGAGACGAAAGAGTTATATCCGGTGAAAGTGGAGCAGCTACCATGGGTGTCGTATCACAGTCTATGACAAGAGATGAATTGAAGAGTGTCAAAGAAAGCTTAAAGCTTGACGAAAATTCTGTAGTGTTGTTGTTCAGTACAGAGGGAGATACCTACTTTGAAGGATATAGGGATATAGTGTGGAATGGAGCTTATCCTGACAAATAAATTAAAATACTAAATTAAAAGGAGAAACACATGAACAAAAATTTTAATGAATTATTAAGCAAGTTAAAGGGATTGGACTACAAGAATCTTTATCAGGACGATTTTTTACTTACATGGGATAAAACTCAGGAAGAATTGGAAGCAATATTTACCGTGGCAGATACTCTCAGATATTTAAGAGAAAACAACATCAGTACAAAAATATTTGATTCCGGATTGGGAATATCCGTGTTCAGAGACAACTCCACAAGAACAAGGTTTTCATTTACTTCAGCATGCAACCTTTTAGGCTTGACAATACAAGATTTGGATGAAGGAAAATCACAGATAGCTCACGGTGAAACAGTTAAGGAAACAGCTAACATGATTTCCTTCATGGCTGATATAATTGGTATTCGTGATGACATGTATATCGGCAAGGGTCATACATATCAAAAATCAGTTTCAGAGTATGTGGAAGAAGGCTTCAAGGACGGAGTTCTTGAGCAGAGACCTACGATTGTCAACCTTCAGTGCGATATTGACCACCCAACTCAAACAATGGCGGACGCATTGCATTTAATCCATGAATTTGGCGGAATTGAAAATTTAAAAGGAAAGAAAATTGCTATGACGTGGGCTTATTCTCCGTCATATGGAAAGCCTCTTTCAGTACCGCAGGGAATTATCGGTCTTATGACAAGATTCGGTATGGATGTTGTGCTTGCACATCCGGAAGGTTATGAGGTTATGCCTGAAGTTGAAGAAATTGCAAGACAGAATGCTGAAAAATACGGCGGAAAATTCACAAAGACAAATAATATGGCAGAGGCTTTCAAGGATGCTGATATAGTATATCCTAAGAGCTGGGCTCCTTTCGCAGCTATGGAAGAAAGAACAGAACTGTACGGAGAAGGAAAGTTCGACGAAATCAAGGAATTAGAAAAGAAGCTTCTTGCACAGAATGCTAAACATACAGACTGGGCTTGTACAGAAGAACTGATGAAGACAACAAACAACGGAAAAGCATTATACATGCACTGCCTGCCTGCCGATATAACAGGCGTAAGCTGCAAGACCGGAGAAGTGGACGCATCCGTATTTGACAGATACAGAATTCCTCTGTATAAAGAAGCAAGCTTCAAACCATATATTATTGCTGCTATGATATTTACTCAGAAAGTAAAGGATCCGGCAGAAACATTGCAAAAATTAATGGATCAGAACAAAGCAAGATTGATAAGATAATTGGAGGAAAATAATATGGCTAATTTGGATTTTAATAAAATTAAAGAGGCAGCACAGGGTTATGAAAAAGAAATGACTAAATTTTTAAGAGATTTAGTTCGCATACCCGGTGAAAGTGCCGAAGAAAAAGGCGTTGTTGATCGTATAGCCGAAGAGATGGTGAAGCTAAACTTTGATAAGGTTCAGATTGACCCTCAGGGTAATGTACTCGGCTACATGGGCAACGGTGAAAAATTAATCGGCTTTGACGCACACATAGATACAGTTGGTATAGGCAACAAGGCAAACTGGCAGTTTGACCCATACGAAGGCTATGAATCTGATACTGAAATAGGCGGAAGAGGAACCTCAGACCAATTGGGAGGTATTGTTTCTGCTGTATACGGTGCAAAAATAATGAAGGACTTAGGTCTGCTAAACGACAAATATACTGCTTTAGTTACGGGAACAGTACAGGAAGAGGATTGTGACGGACTTTGCTGGGAATATATAATTAAAGAAGATGAGGTAAGACCTGAGTTTGTTGTTTCGACAGAGCCTACTGACGGCGGTATCTACAGAGGACAGCGAGGACGTATGGAAATCCGTGTGGATGTTCAGGGAGTTTCCTGTCACGGTTCCGCTCCTGAAAGAGGAGAAAATGCCATATACAAAATGGCTGAAATACTTTTAAATATTCGTGACCTTAATGAAAATGACGCAGCAGATGATAAGGAAATAAAGGGTCTTGTCAAAATGCTTGATGAAAAATATAATCCTGAGTGGAAGGAAGCAAACTTCCTTGGCAGAGGAACTGTAACCACTTCGGAAATATTCTTTACATCACCGAGCCGTTGTGCTGTTGCTGATTCATGCTCGGTTTCACTTGATCGTCGTATGACAGCAGGCGAAACATGGGAAAGCTGCCTGGATGAAATACGTGCGCTTCCAGCAGTTAAGAAATATAATGCTGCAGTAAGCATGTATCAATATGACAGACCAAGCTATACGGGATTGGTATATCCTATAGAATGCTATTTCCCGACATGGGTTATTCCTGAGGATCATAAAGTAACAAAAGCTATGGAAGAAGCTTATAAGGGTCTTTACGGTGCAGGCAGAAGCGGTTCTCCTGAAACTGACGCAATGAGAAAAGCACGCCCGTTGACAGATAAATGGACATTCTCAACAAACGGAGTCTCGATAATGGGACGTAACGGTATACCTGTAATAGGCTTCGGACCGGGAGCGGAAGCACAGGCACACGCTCCGAACGAAAAAACATGGAAAGAAGATTTAGTTAAATGTGCTGCCGTATATGCCGCACTTCCTGTAATTTACGTTAATAACTAATTAATAATCAGCAAGGACGGGGACTTTCAGTACCGTCCTATGCCTCTTTATAAATAAAAGGTACGTTTGTAAAGAAAGGAAATAAATATGAGCGATGTAATGAAGACGTTATCATTTGAATATCTCCTTAATGTCTGTCTGCAGGACTACAGCACGAAGGGTAAAATATTTGAAATTGATAAGAAGGATTTCTTTTTGGATATAAATGATAATGCAAGTATGAGCTTTGATAAGGAATATTTGCGTTTCCCGATAGGACCTGCCGCAGGACCGCATACACAGTTAGCTCAGAATTTACTTGTGGGCTATTTAACGGGAGGAAGATTTTTTGAGCTTAAAACTGTTCAGATTATAGATGGCAGAGAAATGCAGTCCATGATTGAAAAGCCTTGTATAGACGTTAAAAATGTGGGATACAATGTTGAATGGTCAACAGAACTGACTGTGGAAGAGGCAGCCGAAGAATATATAAAGGGCTCTGTACTGATTCAGGCTATGGCAGTTGAGCTGGGAATATCCGATGTTAAGGACTTTGTGTTCGTTATAAGCGTGGGATACAATCTTGAAGGAATTCAGTCTGAAAAAATATCTGCCTTTATAGATAATCTCAAGGATGCAAGAAATACACCCATATTTAAAGAATGCATCAGTGTACTTAAAAACAATATCGGTAAATTTGAAAGACTTAAAATTGAAGACATAGATAAAATTGCTCCGAACATAACCAATACCGTAACGCTTTCAACTATGCACGGTGCCAAGGCGGAAGAAATATCAGACATAGTCAGACACCTGATAGTAAATAAAAAAATCAATACATTTATAAAATGTAATGCAACGTTATTGGGCTTTGAAAACGTCAGAAAAATATTAGACAATTCAGGGTACGGGGATGTAGAATTAAAAGAAGAGGATTTTGACCATGACCTTAAATTTGATTATGCGGTGGACATAGTCAGACAATTAAAAGAATCAGGTCGTGAAAATAATCTGTTTGTGGGTATAAAGCTTACAAACACGCTTCCTGTTTATAATTCCAGAAAAATATTGCCGGGTGAGGCAATGTATTTGTCCGGCAAGCCGCTTTACCCGATAGCCATGGGTGTGGCAAAAATGTTTGCGGAAAGCTTTGACGGTGATATAGCCATGTCATTCTCAGGCGGTATAGATAAAAATAATGTAGTCGATGTTTTGAAAGCAGGTATTGCACCTGTGACAATATCAACTCTCCTGTTGAAGCCGGGCGGATATAAAAATATGAAATCCTTAGTTGATAAAATATCACGTGAGAAATTCAGCTTTGAAAAGGTTGATACTGCCTTGGTAAAGGAGCTGGCTGAAAAAGCAGCACAGGATTCGAATTATAAAAACAAGGGTGACGGCAGATACTTAGAAGATACTCTGCCTGTTTACGACTGCTTCAAGGTTAATTGCGGAATTTGTGTAGACGTTTGTCCAAACAGAGCAAATATCAGAGTCTACGATGACGGCTTTGATGCTCCGTATCAGATAGTCCATATAGAAAACAGATGCAACGAATGTGACAATTGCCATACATTCTGTACAAGAGGCGGCTTTCCGTATTTTAAAAAGATTACCTTGTTTGCGGATGAAGAAGAATTTAACGGTTCTGAAAATCCGGGCATTTTAAAACTGGGAGAATCAAACTTCCTGCTAAGAGATGAAAATAAGAAGATTTACGAATACAATATAAACAGCAATGAAAATAAAAAAGGAATTGAAAAAATTCTTGAAACAATGATAAAAGAATATCCTTATCTATGGAGGAATCATGAATAAAAAAATAGTTATAGCATTAGGCGGAAACGCATTGGGAAGTACATTATCCGAACAGATGGATGCAGTAAAATATACGGCAAAAGCAATAGCAGATCTGGTGGAAGCAAACTACGATGTTGTTATTGCACATGGAAACGGACCTCAGGTTGGCATGATAAACAATGCCTTTGCGGAATATGGAAAGGTTGATCCGAAATTTCCTTTTATGCCTCTTTCAATGTGTGTTGCAATGAGTCAGGCGTACATAGGATACGACCTGCAAAACGCATTGAGAGAAGAACTGTTGGACAGGGGAATAGAAAAGCCGGTAACATCAATAATAACTCAGGTAATCGTTGATGAGAAGGATCCGGCATTTGAAAGACCTACAAAGCCGATAGGACCTTTTATGACAGAACAGGAGGCGGAAGCGGGAAGAGATAACGGCATGGTAATCGTTGAGGATTCAGGTCGCGGCTACAGAAGGGTTGTTGCATCACCAAAACCTCAGGACATAGTGGAAATTGATACGGTCAGGGATCTTATGAAGGCCGGGCAATTGGTAATAGCGTGCGGCGGAGGCGGAATCCCTGTTATTAAGCAAGGCAATCATTTGAAGGGTGTGGGAGCGGTAATAGATAAGGATTTTGCAAGCTCGCTTTTAGCCGAAAAAATAGATGCTGACAGCTTTGTAGTATTGACTGCAGTTGAAAAAGTAGCCATAAGATTTGGCAAGCCGGATCAGGAATGGTTGTCTGAGCTGGATATATCGACGGCTGAAATGCACATTGCAAACAAGGAATTTGCAGAGGGCTCGATGCTGCCCAAAGTAAGAGCAGCAATTGCATTTGCATCATCAAAACCCGGCAGGAGAGCTTTAATAACTTCACTGGAAAAGGCTGCCGATGGCTTGGCTGGAAAGACCGGTACGTGGATTTATTCATAAAAGGAATAGAGGTATCTGATGATAATAGGAAACGGTAAAATTATTACTAATGATTCATCCAATAATTTTTATGATAACGGGGCAATATACATTAAAGACAATGTAATCGAAGATATCGGAAATCTGGATGAAATAAAAAACAAATACAAAAATGAAGAGTTTATTGATGTCAGAAACAACGTAGTAATGCCGGGTATGATATGTGCACATAGTCACATATACAGTGCGTATGCAAGAGGAATGTCGGTGAGCAGACCCACAACAGATTTTTTTACGGTTCTTGAAAATTTGTGGTGGAGCCTGGACAGGAGACTTACGCTTGAAGATGTGAGCTTAAACGCATTGACCACATATATAGAATCCATTCAAAACGGTGTTACCACGGTTATTGACCATCATTCCGGACCAAATTCAGTGACAGGCAGCTTGTTCGCAATTGCAGATGCTGCAAGACAGCTCGGCATAAGAACCTCCATATGCTATGAGGTTTCCGACAGAGACGGAAGGGATATAACTCTCAAAGAAATAAAAGAAAATGTGGATTTCATTAAGGAATGCATAAAAAATGATGACGACATGGTTAAGGCGCTGTTTGGTCTTCATGCATCCTTTACATTATCCGACGAAACACTTTACAAGGTAAAGGAAGCAATGGAAGGAGTTTATGACGGCTACCATATACACGTTGCCGAAGGAATAGAGGATCAATATGATTCCCTGAAAAAATACGGCAGGAGAGTTGTTGAAAGGCTGCATGATTTCGGCATTTTAGGCGAAAGAACAATTGCCGTCCATGGTGTTCATATAAATCAAAGAGAAATTGAAATATTGAAACACACCGATACAAGCGTGGTTCACAACCCGGAATCAAATATGAACAATGCAGTGGGATGTCCTCCGGTTGCTTCAATGCTTAGACATGGACTGAGAGTCGGACTGGGGACGGATGCATACACAAACGATATGTTTGAATCAATGAAGGTGGCAAACATTTTACAAAGCCATCAATTGTGTGACCCAACTGTAGGCTTTAATGAAACTAAAAAAATGCAGTTTGAAAACAATCCTAAAATTATGGGTAAATACTTCAACAGAGATATAGGAATTTTAAAAAAGGGCGGTTATGCGGACATAATAACGTTGAATTATGATCCCCTGACACCTATGACAAAGGATAATTGGTTTGGTCACGCATTGTTCGGAATGACCGGAAGAATAGTAGAAAATACAATTATAAACGGAAAATTTGTAATGAAGGACAGAGAAATATTGACAGCTGATGTGAAAGAAATTATGAGTAAGTCCCGTGAAAGAGTAAAAGAAGTATGGAAATTTATGTAGAATATAAATCGGAGGAGCAACAATGAAAAAAGATACTAACAACTCACTGTTCAGCCTGGAGAGCAATCCAAGCTTAAGCATTGTAACACCAATGTCCTTGCAGCATTTACTGGCGATGATAGTAGGAAATGTATTGCCGGCTTTAGTATTGTCCGGTGCAATAGGGTTTAATAATGAACAACGTATTTTACTTGTTCAGGCAAGCATGTTCATAGCTGCAATAGGAACATTTTTGCAGTCAACACCGATTCTGGGTATTGGTTCAAGGCTGCCGGTTGTAATAGGAGTGAGCTTTGCATACATACCGACCATTTTAGCCATAGGTGGTCAATATGGTATAGGTGCCGTGTTGGGAACGCAGGTTATAGGTGGTATTACCGCATTTATAGTGGGTATATTCATAGAAAAAATCAGAAAGTTTTTCCCTCCTATGGTGGCGGGAACGGTTGTGTTTACAATAGGATTGTCTCTGTACAGAGTTGCGGTTAATTACATGGCGGGAGGATTTCCGGCTGCAGACCCGAGATACGGCGGCTTAGTATATTGGGGAGTTGCAATTTTAACGCTTGTCGTGGTTTTAATGTGTAACATGTTCGGAAAAGGATACATAAAGCTTGCGTCAATATTGATCGGTATAGTTGTAGGATACATTGCAAGCTTAGCGGCAGGCATAGTAACATTTGATTCAATACGTTCAGCGTCCTGGTTCAGTCTGCCGACCATACTTCCTTATAAATTAGAATTTCCGATTGCGGCTTGTATAAGTATGGCAGTAATGTATGTTGTCAATTCTGTTCAGGCAGTGGGAGATTTATCGGGAACCACAGTGGGTGGTATGGACAGGGAAGCAACTGATAAAGAGCTTTCAGGCGGTATCAAAGCAAACGGTGTAGTAAGTGTGCTTGGTTCATTAATAGGTGCGCTGCCTACAGCAACATACAGTCAAAATGTTGGAATAGTGGCTATGACCAAGGTTGTAAGCTTAAAGGTGTTCAGATTGACTGCTCTTATGATATTGATAGCAGGACTGATACCTAAGTTTGGTGCGTTAATGACGTCGATTCCTCAGGCTGTTATAGGCGGCGCAACAATTTCCGTATTTGCACAGATAACCATGACAGGTATGAGACTTATAGTACAGGATGAAATGTCTGTGAGAAATACAACAATTGTAGGTCTTGGTATTGCATTGGGAATGGGAATTACACAGATACCTAAAGAGGGATTACAATATCTGCCTGACTGGTTTACCATGGTATTTGCAAGTTCACCGGTAGTATTAGCTACAGTAGTTGTATTTATGTTAAATATTATATTACCGAAAAAATCTCTGTCACAGGAACAAGCGGAGAGAGCGGCTATGGAGGAGAAGAAGAAGCCCTGACCACATTTCTCAGCGTTTTTTCTGAGAAATGGTCGGTAGGTCTTTCGCAACGAATTCCCAATGTTTGCGACCAGAGGGAGCTGAAACATTGGTGAATTCGACTGCGTTATCTCGAATTTGCGAGATGTACTTAAGGGAGTCTGCCATGAATCTAATTATAAAAAACGGATTAATCAACGATAACATGAAAAGCTATAAAGCCGACATCTTAATTGAAAACGGCATAATAAAGCAAATAGGATCAAACATAGAATCAAAAAATTATAAAATAATAAATGCGGACAACAAGCTTATACTGCCCGGAGGTGTGGATGTGCACACGCACATGGACCTGGATTTGGGTAAATACAGAGCCATAGATGATTTTTATACGGGAACCGTGGCCGCCGGCTTCGGAGGAACCACAACCATTATTGACCACATAGCCTTTGGTCCCAAGGGATGCTCACTGAGACATCAGATAGACGAATATCATAAACTTGCTCAGGGAAAGGCCGTCACGGATTACAGCTTTCATGGAGTTATACAGCCCGGACAGAATCTGTCTGAAATGGATGAGCTGGTTGATGAAGGTATAACGAGCTTTAAGATATACATGACCTACGATAATATGCTCAGCGATGAAGAAATACTCAAAGTACTCATTCAGGCTAAAAAAACGAATACAGTTATTGCGGTTCATGCCGAGAATGACGGAGCCATACGACATATGAGAAATTTTTACAAAGACTTAAATAATTCAAAGCCCATATATCATGCATTATCAAGACCGGATTCCACGGAAGCGGAAGCGATTAACAGGATGATATATTTAAGTGAGATTGCCGGATTTCCTCATTTGTACTTTGTACATGTTTCTACAAAAAAAGGACTCGATGAAATAATTACAGCAAGAAAACGAGGATCCAAAAATATATACTGTGAAACCTGTACACAATATCTGACGTTGACGGAAGATTGCTATAACAAAGAAAATAACGAAGGTCTGAAATATATAATGGCACCGCCTCTCAGAAAAACAGAGGATGTTGAGGCTTTATGGAAGGGTGTGCTTAATGATGATGTTGATGTCATTGCAACGGATCATTGTCCGTTTTTTCTGGAGCAAAAACTAAATGCAAAAAATGATTTTACTATTGCACCCGGAGGAGTGCCGGGAGTTGAGGAAAGAATGGAAATCATTCTGACTGAAGGTATTAAGAGGGGAATATCCATAAATAAAATTATTGACAAATTATCAACCAGGCCGGCAGAAATATTTAATTTATATCCTAAAAAAGGAACAATACAAGTCGGCTCGGATGCGGACATAATTATAATATCTGAAAACAATGAAATAATAAAACAGGAAAATCGTCACAGCAGGACCGACTATACACCGTATGAAGGATTTGAGTTAGATTACACAGTGGAAACAACAATTCTGAGAGGCGACATAATAATTCAGGATAATAAATTGGAAGTTGAAATGGGCAACGGACAGTTTGTTGAGAGAAAATTAATTAAAAAAAATTAATGAAAGGATAATTATTATGTATTTACTGAATATAAACGGAAATACCTATGAAGTTGAACAAGATAAGAAGCTTATGGATTATCTGAGGGATGATCTGCATCTCATATCGGTTAAAAACGGATGCAATGAGGGTGCTTGCGGCGCTTGTTCAATACTTGTGGACGGTAAGGTTGTTAAGTCCTGTGTCATGAAACTTTCCAGATTTGTGGATAAAGAAATAATCACGGCCGAAGGCTTGAGTGAAAGAGAAAAGGATGTTTACAGCTATGCTTTCGGCAAGGCGGGAGCCGTTCAATGCGGATTTTGTATACCGGGTATGATTATAAGTGCTAAAGCATTGATTGACAAAAACGCAAGTCCCAACAGAGAAGATGTAAAAAAAGCAATAAAAAATAATATATGCAGATGCACGGGATACGTAAGAATAGAGGAAGCAATATTGCTTGCTGCTGATATATTCAGAAACAATCAGGAACTGCCTGAGGTGGATTACACTGTTAAAATCGGAATGGACATTTTCAGGGTGGATTCAAAGGATAAAACCTTGGGTAAAGCAAAATATGCCGATGATTACTTTTACGATGGTATGCTGTACGGTAAAAATGTGTTTTCCGCATATGCGCGGGCAAAGGTGCTGTCTGTTGATATAAGTGATGCGCTGATTATGCCCGGAGTAGTTGCGGTATATACTGCCAAGGATATACCCGGCAACAGATATATCGGACATCTTGCTCACGATTGGCCGGGAATGATAGATGTGGGAGAACAAACTAAGTGCATCGGAGATACAATTGCCATGGTTGTGGCAGAAACAAAGGAACAAGCAGAAGAAGCGGTGAAAGCTGTAAAGGTGGAATATGAGGTATTGAAGCCAATCACCACCACTGAGGAAGCAATGGCTCACGGTGCTCATCAGATTCACAGTGAGGGCTATACAATGTTCGGGAAGTTTATTATCCCGGAAAACAATCTTTACTCTCATCAGGAAATGAAAAGAGGAGATGCTGAAGCGGCTTTATCCGGTTCGAAATATGTGGCAGAGGGAATCTTTGAGGTACCTGCTACTGAGCATGCCTTTTTAGAGCCCGAAACGGCAGTAGGCATACCTGATGATGACGGTATAATTGTTATAACCGGAGGTCAGGGCATATATGACGAATATAACGAAATAAGTGAATACCTTGGTATACCGAAGGAAAAGGTAAGAATACAGAGTGCTGTTGTGGGAGGAGGATTCGGTGGTAAGGAAGACATGAGTGTGCAGCATCAGGCAGCACTTTGTGCATTTCTGACAAAAAGACCTGTAAAGGTATCCTTCAGCAGGCAGGAAAGCATAAATTATCATCCTAAACGCCACGCAATGAAAATGTACTTTAAAATCGGATGTGACGAAGACGGAATATTTAAAGGCATGAAAGCAAGAATTACTTCGGATACAGGTGCTTATGGCTCATTGGGAGGTCCGGTCCTGCAAAGAGCATGTACTCACGCAGGAGGACCATATAATTATCATAATGTGGATATTGAAGGAAATGCGTATTATACAAACAATCCCCCTGCAGGAGCATTCAGAGGATTTGGTGTCACACAATCGGCTTTTGCAATTGAATGCCTGATAAATGAGCTTGCCGAAAAAACCGGACTGTCGGGCTGGGAAATAAGATACAAAAATGCAATCAGGACGGGTCAGTCTCTTCCCAACGGTCAGATGGCCGATAACGGTACGGGAATGGCTGAAACACTGGAAGCCGTAAAGGATAATTTTGAAAAATATGAGAAGGATCCAAATTATCATGTGGGAATAGCTTGTGCTATGAAGAATGCCGGACTTGGTGTTGCCGTTCCCGATCCGGGAAGATGTAATTTATTTATATCCAACGGCAAGGTTCACGCAAGATCCTCTGCAGGGGCTATAGGTCAGGGCATACAGACTGTACTGATGCAGATAATATGTGATACAGCCGCTTTAACAAGTGACAAGGTTATCATTGAACATCCGGATACCAGGACTGCACCTGATGCAGGCACTACTACGGCTTCGAGACAAACGACTTTTACCGGGGAAGCGGCACGTATTGCTTCATTGCAGTTAAAGGCTGAAATAGAAAAAGGAAACTCTCTTGAAAGTCTGGAGGGAATGGAATTTATAGGTGAATTTGATTTTAAAACAGATCCGTTAGGCTCTTTAAAGTCAAATCCGGTCAGTCATATTTCCTACGGCTATGCAACTCAATTAGTGATAATCGACAACGAAGGGAAGCTTCACAAGGTTGTTGCAGCTCATGATGTGGGAAGAGCGATTAATCCTAAGGCTGCAAAGGGTCAGATAGAAGGCGGAGTTGCAATGGCATTGGGTTATGGATTGACAGAAGATTTTCCTCTGAAGGATGGAGTTCCTCAGGTGAAATTTGGGACCTTAGGTCTTTTCAGAGCCACGCAGATGCCTGAAGTGGAAATACATTTAATCGAAAAGAATAATACGAACGGAGTGGCATATGGTGCAAAAGGATTGGGAGAAATAGTCGTAATACCCGGAGCTCCGGCATGTCAGAATGCTTATTATAAAAAAGACGGTATTTTCAGATACAAATTGCCGTTACAAGGTACGTTTTATAAAAAATAATTTTGTGTCATTCTGAGGGATTCAGCCCGAAGAATCTTAGTCTTGAAGTTCTGAGATTCTTCGCTTACGCTCAGGATGACATTTCTTATTTTTTATGTTAATATATTGTAAATATATATGGAGATTATTTATTATGAACAATCTGTCTTCGATTTTTGATATAAAAAAAGGTGATGTAGTATCCATTGTGGGAAGCGGCGGCAAGACGACGTTCATGTTTAAACTTGCAGATGAATTGAAGGATACGTACAAGGTTCTTGTGACTACAAGTACTAAAATTTATATGCCTGATAAAAAATACAAGATATACACAACTCTTGAGGCCTTTATAAATGATCATAATAAAACTGAAAATGGAGTAATAGTGGTTGCAGGTGGCTATAATGCCCAAAGCAATAAATTAATCGGTATAAATGATGATGATTCAGACATTTTAATAAAATATTTTGATATAATATTAATAGAAGCGGATGGTTCGAGAGGTTTGCCCTTGAAGGGCTGGAAAGAGCATGAGCCCGTAATATTGAATTCATCCGGTAAAACCATAGGCATAATCCCGGCAAATATAATTAATAAAAGGATAGATTCTGATTTTGTGCATAACTATGATGAATTTAATATATTGACAGATTATAGTGATATACTTGATTTTAAAGCTGTACAAAAAATATGTACCCGAAAAAATGGACTTTTTAAGAATTCTGACGGGTATGTATACCTATTTCTGAATCAGGCTGATACAGAAGAAGATATTAAAAATTCAAGAGAGCTTTCGGCGTATTTAAAAAAATATAATTGTAATTTTAAAACATGCGCAGGCTCCTTAAAAAAAGAGGAATACTATGAGTGTTAGTGCAATTGTTCTGGCAGCGGGATTGTCGAGAAGAATGAATTACAACAAGCTTATGATGAAGCTGAACGGTGTTGAAATATATAAATACATACTTAATACGCTTAGAGAATGCAGCAGCTATTTTAATGAAGTTATCGTTGTAGGAAGAGATAATGATATTTTACAATATGCCGAAGCGTCAGGCTTTAAAACAATATTAAATGATATTTCTCATTTAGGGCAAAGCACCTCAATAGGGATGGGCCTGGAAAATTTAAATGCTGCAGACGGCTACATGTTTTTTGTTTCGGATCAGCCGTATATAAAAAAAGAAACTATAAAAAAATTATGTGACTCATTTAATGAAAGACAGGACAAAATAATAATACCGTGCTATAACGGTGTGAGAGGAAACCCGGTTATATTTCCACACAGTTTAAAAAAAGAACTTCTTGATCTTAAAGGCGATGTCGGCGGAAAAGATGTGATAAAAAAGCATACGGATGAAATTATAACAATTGATATACATACATACAATGAAAACATAGATGTGGATACAATGGAGGATTATAATAAGTTAATAAAATGGGGTGAGTCAATGAATGGAGAAGTAATAGCGGTAAAAAGCGGGGGAGATATTGCTTCAGGTATTATTCAGAAACTGCACAGGACAGGATTTAGAGTACTGGTGCTTGAGGTTGAAAAACCAACATCCATCAGAAGGACAGTCTGCTTTTCCGAGGCAGTGTATGATGGCAGGACAGAAATAGAAGGAATCATATCTGTGCTTGCAAAGGATATTAAGGAAATATATAATGCATGGGCGAAGGATTACATACCTGTGGTGGTAGATCCCGAAGGCACATATATCTCAAGGGTTAATCCGATTGCGGTTGTGGATGCCATAATTGCCAAAAGAAATACGGGTATGAAAAAGAATGCGGCACCTGTGACTGTCGCAGTGGGTCCGGGCTTTGAAGCAGGGAAGGATGTACATGCAGTAATAGAAAGCAACAGAGGTCACAATTTAGGCAGGCTGATTTTTGAAGGCTTTGCTGAACCAAACACCAATGAGCCGGGCAGTATAGAAGGATTTACGTATGAGAGAGTTTTATATTCTCCCGATGAAGGAATATTTGTGGCTGCTCATAAAATAGGAGATATTGTAAAGAAGGGTGATGTAATCGGTCACGTAAATGATAAAATTGTAATTTCAAAATTGGACGGCGTAATAAGAGGGTTGATACGTGAAGAAATTCATGTTTCTGAAGGTCAAAAAATCGGAGATGTGGATCCGAGAGGCGATGCGAAGTATTGTTATACTATTTCTGATAAGGCCCGGGCAATAGGAGGTGCGGTTTTAGAAGCAGTACTGATACTAATGAGGTATTGAAGAATATGAAATCAACATAATAGATTGCAAAAAATCATATTGTTAAAATATGATTTTTTTGTTACAATTTAAAAAACTGTGTCGAAAATTGTAAGGAGAACATATGGCTAAGATAATTTCTGTAACGAATCAAAAAGGCGGAGTAGGGAAAACCACCACCACAAATGCTATCGCGGCAGGTTACAAGCTGAAAGGCTTCAAGGTTTTATGCGTTGATTTAGACCCACAGGCTAATTTAAGCTTCAGTACAGGTGCTGAGACCGAGGACTGTTCAACTGTTTATGAAATATTGAAGAGAGAAGCAACTGCATCGTCCTCAATACAGGAAATGGAGTCCTTTGATATTATATCATCCAATATTTTATTGAGCGGAATAGAATTGGAATTCACCCAGACGGGAAGGGAATACTTATTGAGGGAAGCATTGTCATCTGTAAGGGATAATTATGATTATATTTTCCTGGATACGCCTCCGGCGCTGAGCATTTTGACGGTTAATGCATTTACTGCGTCAGATTACATTATTATCCCTATGCTTGCGGATATATTCAGCCTTCAGGGAATAGCCCAGCTTTCGGAAACCATAGACAGAGTGAGAAAATACTGTAACCCAAATATTAAGGTTGAGGGTATAGTTCTAACGAAATTCAATATGAGGACCATTTTAAGCAGGGAAATCAAGGGGACAGCGGAATTGATAGCAGAGAAGCTGAATACAGGGATTTTAAATACTACAATCAGGTCGAGCGTTGCAGTTATGGAAGCACAGACAAATCAACAGGATATATATAATTATTCACCGAAAAACGGAGCTGCCAAGGATTATATGGATTTAGTAGAAGAGCTTATTGAAAGAGGATTATAATATGGCGAAAACTAAAAAAACCTTCGACAGAGAATTGATGTATAAAAAAATTATGCCGACGAATTTGAAGAAGGATGAAGACGAGCAAAATCCTGCAAATGAAACGGCTGTAAATGCTGCAGAAAAAAATGGCTCTGAAACAATTTTTACATTGTATAACATAACGGAGAAGATGGTTTATAACAAGCTTGATGCTACCCTCAATAAAATGAGCTGCTGCAAATGTGAACGTTGTAAGGAAGACATTGTGGCAATTGCATTGAACAATCTTAAACCGAAATATGTGGTATCAAGTAAAGATGATATTAAAGAAAAATTACATGAGTTCGATGATATGGGAAGAGAAGTTACCACCGAAATTATTAAAGCGGTGCTTATAGTGAGGAAAAATCCAAGGCATTAAAACTAAAACAGTATAAATTATATTTTCTACTAAAATTTTAGGTAATCATGACGATATTATATAAAGAATAATATTATGAGGTGATTACGTGCAAGATAATTTAAATATTTTAAACAGTGATTTAGATGAAGATACACTTAAAGGAAAATACTTGACTTTTTACACGGATAATCAATTGTTTGGCATTTCTATAGCTGATGTCGTTCAAATAGTGGGCATGCAGGATATAACAGCAGTCCCTGAATTTCCATCCTATGCAAAAGGTATAATTAATTTAAGAGGAATAATCATACCGATAATTGATGTGCGTCTGAGACTCCGAAAAGAAGAAATCGGATATAACGAAAGAACATGCATCATAGTAACAAATATAAATGGTTCCTACATAGGCTTTATAGTTGATGAAGTAAATGAGGTTACCAACATAGACAATGAAGACATATCAAATCCTCCTCAAATGGGATCCGATTATACCAACACCTTTATTACTGGAATTGCAAAATTAAACAATCGCATTGTTTTGTTAATAGATTTGAAAAAAGTGCTTGATGAAAAAGAAATCGAGCTTATTACTAATGCAAATTAATTGCTGAAAAAGGGGGCAAAATTGAAAGTTTTTAATAAAAAACATAAAAGCATCGAAAAGAAGGTAAAAAAAGTTAAGACTGATAAAAAGAAAAATAAGAGTGCATCATTTAAAATGTCAAACATTAAAATTGCACCAAGATTAATAATAAGCTTCGGAATTTTATTAATAATGTTTGCTGTATCCAATGTGTTTTCAATTATTAGTGTAAATCGTGTTGCAGAGGACGTTAATCTTTTTTATGATGACTGCTATGAGGTGGAGGTACTCTCATGGGAAATGAAGCTTGCCTTAAATAAGGTTGAAAAAGCAATTTATAAATCCACAACAACCTCCGGCAAAACAAATAAGATGGAGTATACGGCAGAAATAACAGAAAATACAAGAATAGCAAACGAAACGCTGACATTATTGGTACAGGATTTGGATCAATATCCAAGCGTTGTCCAGCAGCTTAACAAGGATATGGCATCGGTTACGGAATTAAGCGAAAATTTAGTTAATCTTTTAAACGCCAGCAGAAATTCGCAATCATTAGAAATAATGGACACTCAATTGATGCCGGTGTTATCTTCGATTTATAAAACAATGGATGAAGTCAGTAAAAATTTAGATATTGTAGCACGAAATTTTGTAAAGCATTCTAATGAGACAAACACATACCTGCTTATTGCACTAATTTCTACTCTTGTAGTGGGATTTGTAGTTTCGGCATTGCTTGCAGTCGTTATAATCAGAAGCCTGACAAAACCGATTAAAGAAATAACAAACGCTGCGGAAGCTATCAGCAGAGGAGATCTTGATTACGATGTAATGCATACATCCAAGGATGAGCTTGGAATGGCTACATTAACAATAAGTAATACAATTAAGACGTTGAAGCTTTATGTGGGGGAAATTGACAGAGTGCTGAGTGAAATGTCAAGAGGTGACATGACTACTTCAACCAGTGTAGAATTTATAGGAGGCTTTGCACCAATAAAAACCTCAGTTGAACAAATATTATCATCTTTTAACGGCACACTGAGTAGGATAGATGAAGCAGCAGAACGAGTATCCAGCGGTGCAAGTCAGGTGTCGGAAGGATCACAGGCATTGTCTCACGGAACAGCGGAGCAGGCAAGCTCCATTGAGGAATTATCTGCAACCATAAATGAAATATCTGAGCAAATAAAGCAAAATGCAAAAAATTCCGACAATGTAAGCAAAATAACACAGGAATCAGCTCAGGAAGTTGAAAAAAACAGTAAAAAGGTTGAATTCATGACTGAAGCAATGTACGACATAAGGAATTCAACAAATGAAATATCGAAAATTATAAAAGCAATAGATGATATAGCCTTTCAGACGAATATACTCGCATTGAATGCTGCGGTTGAAGCGGCAAGAGCAGGTGCGGCAGGCAAGGGATTTGCGGTGGTTGCCGATGAGGTAAGAAATTTGGCGTCAAAAAGTGCAGAGGCGGCTAAGAGTACAGCCGATTTGATTGAAAATTCAATTAAATCTGTGGAAAGAGGCACTAAAATTGCAGATGAAACAAAGGAATCCATCAATTCAATGGTAAAATCCATAAGAGAATCTGTTAAATTAGTTGATGAAATTTCAGAAGCATCAAAGGAACAGGCTGAATCCATAATGCAGATAACAATGGGGATTGAACAAATATCATCCGTTGTTCAGACAAATTCGGCTACTGCGGAAGAAAGCGCTGCTGCAAGTCAGGAGCTCAGTGAGCAATCAAATTTATTGAAGGAATTAGTTGAACAATTTGAATTAGCCGAAAAGGCTGTGTAAGGAGCATATTATGAATTACGATACAGAAGAAATATTTGAAGAAGAAATAGAGTTCCCGTGGCTATTGTTTAAATTGAAGGACAGTCTGTATACAATAAACAGCAAGCTTATAACATCAATCGTTATATGCCCGGAAGAAGTAACCTATGTACCCAAGGTATCTGAATATATTATAGGTCTCATACATTTGAGAGGAAACGTTGTTCCGTTGATTGATATGAAGAAATTATTCGGAACAGAGACAGATAATGATGATCAGGAAAACAAGGGAATGGTGGTTGTTTTGGAAAAGGATAATTCGTTTGTGGGATTGATTGTTGATGAGGTATTGTCCGTTGAAAATATTACATCCTTTGAAGAAACCGAAGAAATCAAAAAAATGTGCAGAGAAGGATTTGTGAAGGGTGTTGCAAAAGGAAACAAAACTGAAGACGTACTTTTAATTATTGACGAAGAAAAAATTATGAATATGGCATAAAAATATATCAGATATAAATTTTTTAAACTTTATGCCGATTATATATGTAAGAAGTCGGGGGACACATCTCTTTTCGGAAATGTACCCGTAGGAGGGGTTAATATGAAAATTCAAAATATAAATAACTATACGAATTATACAGGAGCTTCAAAGCCTGTAAAAAATCAGGAAACTGTGAAAAATAATAAATATGATGTAATTGAATTGAACGGCAAGGCTTCAATGGAAAAAAATGAAGGATATTTAAATTCAATTAAAAAAAATATAACTGCCGATGTGAGCAAGGAAAACAGTGCTGAAAAAATCAACAGGATAAAAGAAAGTATAGACAACAGGACATATGATATCAATGCTGAAGAAATAGTAAGAAAGCTGTTTATATAAGAGGAAAAAATATGATAGATATATTAAAGGAAAGTATTGAACTGTATAAGAGTTTTCTTGAACTGGAATATGCAAAGCATGATGCGATTATAAAAAACGACATAGATGAACTGGATGCAATTGTATCTGATGAACAGGTATATTACATGAAAATGAGAGGTGTGGACCAAAAAAGAGAAAGACTTGTAGAAACTATGGGCTGCACCGGAATGACACTTAAGGAAATTCTTGATACCGATAAAATAGAAAGCAACAAAGATCTTAAGGAAAAATACAACGAGCTCAATGATCTGATACAAGAGGTCAGAAAAATAAACAGCTTGTGTAAGACACTGCTTGAAGTGAGAATGCGAAAGATTGATGATGCATTGGTTCAATTAGGAGAAAGAGATAAAAACTATTCAAACACGGAAAGCAAAAGCAGCGGTGCAAAGAGCGTGCTGCTCTCAAAGAAAGTATAAGGGGTGAAAATATGCTTAGACCAACCTTTTTAGGATATCAAACTGCCACAAGTGCACTGAAGGCTCACCAGAGCTATATGGATGTAACGGGACAAAACATGGCAAAT
>JAFACY010000065.1 GCA_023425285.1 Bacillota bacterium | reverse complement strand
GTTTAATGCATTGGCTGCCTTGCGTGGGTCTGTGACAACAGGTATCAACAAATGGGGCAGACCGTTATATACACTTAATTCAACCACCTTAGGGTCTATTAGTATGAGCTTCACCTCATCGGGTTTCGCTTTAAACAAAATACTCATAATCAATGAATTGATGCACACACTCTTACCTGAGCCTGTAGCTCCGGCTATGAGAAGGTGAGGCATCTTGTTAATGCTTGCTATAATATTTTTACCTGCTATATCCTTTCCCAATGCAAACGGGATATTTGTTTCTACCGCCTTGTATTCCTTTGATTCTATCAGGCTCCTCAGATATACACTGGTCTTATTTCTGTTCGGCACTTCTATTCCTATTGCGGACTTGCCTGGTATGGGTGCTTCCATACGAATATCCGACGTAGCCAATGCAAGGGCTATATCGTTCGATAAACCGGTTATTCTGCTTACCTTGATGCCAGGAGCAGGCTGGATTTCATACCTTGTAATTGTTGGTCCTTTGTTAATCTGCAGAATGTTGCAGGGTATATTGAAATTATTCAATGTTTCAATCAGCTTTTCCCCATCCTTCTTCAAGTCCTCCTTATCGCCTCTGCTTTGCTGAGGCAACGGGTCCAAAAGTGTGGTTGAAGGTATTTTGTACTTATCACTTTTAACACCTGCAATATTAATCATATCATCGGTAATTGCCTGTGGTTCAAATTTCTCCTTGGCATTTACCTTCTTTTCTTTTTCCGCTTGTTCCGCATTTTCAATATTTTCCTGTTTTTTCACATCTGCTTGTACTGCATTTGCAGGTGTCTTTTTTATATCATCAATTTTAAGCTGCGTGATTTCTGCCTTCTTGTTATTGTCGGCAGGATTTAAATAATCGTAGATTTTAATATTATCCGCAGGCTCAACCTGATTTTGACTTTTGCTATGTTTTTCAACTGCTTTTCCGGTGTCTTCGACATCCGATTCGGTAAATACAAAGTTGTATACCGCATTTAAAAATCTTTTTATGTAGCTTGCAAACAATTTAAATATTCCTATTATGCTTTGGTTCGTAAACAATACTATATTTGAGAATACCAAAGCTCCAAGAACTATATATGTACCATTTTTGTCCAGTAATTTCACAAATATGTATGTCAGTACATTTCCTATTATGCCTCCGCCTGTTTTCTTTAAGCCTGTATCTACGGAAGCACTCAGCAATTCCTGTAATTTGATGTTTCCTTTTAGTACAGCTAAAATTTCAGCATCAGATAGAGAAACATATATTATGTAGCAGATAAAAAAGCCGATTACGGCGATAATCTGATTGTTGTCATTCAGAATTACTATGTTTAACAGCCTCATTACCCCGATTGCCAATATGAAGTACGGCAATACATCCGCACCCTTGCCAAAAATAGAGTGAGTAAAAAGATTTATTGATTTACCGATAATACCTGTCTGACTCTCATTATTTGTAACTACGATTAAAAATACAGCAAACGCAACAATAAATATACCGATTATTTCTTTTTTAAGAACATCAGTTTTGTTGACTTTATTTGTGCTTGTACTTTTTTTTCTTGCATTTGTTGTATTTGTTTTTTTTGTTTTGCTTTCAGTTTGTGCTTTTGCCATTTTGTACAACGTCCCCCTGTACTTTTCTAAATTTTATTATACCATAAAATTGTTAACAGTCGCAATAATTATTTAATTATGAACAAAAAGCTAATTTTTCTGTTCCATTTCCTCTATTAATCTTCTTAAAACATTCATAGCCGAGCTGAATCCGCCTATTTCGTCAATAAGCCCTATGTCTATAACTTCCTGAGCATTGAGCACGGTTCCCACATCATTAGCAATTTCATCAGTATCATACATATAGCTCAGCAATGCTTCTTTATTAACTCTTGAATTGTCAACTATGAAATTAATAATTCTTTCCTGCATTTTCTGAAAATATCTGAAGGTTTGAGGAACTCCTATTACAAAGCCGTTTGTGCGTATGGGATGTATTGTCATTGTTCCCGTGGGAGCAATAAAGGAATATTCTGCCGATACCGCAAGAGCCGTTCCTATACTGTGACCTCCGCCCAGTACTATCGACACCGTAGGCTTCGTTATACTTGCAATCAGTTCGGATATAGCAAGACCTGCCTCCACATCTCCGCCAACCGTGTTTATAAGCAGAAGAATTCCCTTGATCTGAGGATCCATTTCCGCACCTATTATCATAGGAATAATGTGTTCATACTTTGTCGTCTTGCTTTGGGGCGGCAAGGAAGTATGCCCTTCTATTTCTCCGATGATGCTTATGAAGCAAATATCCTTTACAGGACTTATATCCGTTATACTTCCCACCTGTTTCAGATTTTCCATGGGCTGGTCGGAATCTTCATCACCCTTGTTATCCTCATTTCCGTTATACAAAAATGGATTTTCCGGCTCCGTGTTGTTAATATAAATATTATTATTGTTATCTTTCATTTGATTATTATTTCTGTTGTTGTCTTGATTGTTGCCGTAATCTCTGTTTCCGTCCATATTGTTGAACGACTGCTGCTGTAAGTTCAAACTTTGATTGTTTTTTTTCATTTAATCCTCCACATAAAAATAATCAGGTTATTCATCCTGATTATTCTTTGAAGTTTTAGTTATTTTATACAAATAGTTTTACGCATCAGTCATTTTCTATGATAATCATGTCACTGCCTATTTTTTTTATGTTCTTCCATAAAATTTCTTTTTTCTTAGGCTCCTTGAAAATATTAAAATGTGAGTTGCTGCCGGATATAAAGCTTATTATTTCTCCGGTTTTTTCTTCGATAACCAAGTCACAATCACCAAATATCCCCAAATTCTCACCAGTGTCAATATTGATTATTTCTTTGCTGTACAATTCACTTAATTTCATTTACTTCCCCCCTTTAACAATAAAAGCTATACTCCCGTATGGCCGAAGCCGCCTGCACCTCTTTCGGTATCACATAATTCTTCAACTAATTCAAATTCCGGTCTTTCATGCTTTATAAAAACCATCTGAGCAATTCTGTCGCCATTATTGATTATAAAGTCTTTATCACCTAAATTAATTAAAATTACTTTTATTTCTCCTCTGTAGTCGGAATCTATAGTTCCTATTCCGTTTACAAGAGATATGCCATGCTTTATTGCAAGACCGCTTCTTGCTCTTACCTGTGCTTCATAGCCTTCGGGTATTTCAATAAAAATACCTGTCGGAACCAGCATTCTTTCCATGGGCTTCAATGTTACGGGCTCCTGTACATACGCCTGCAGATCAACGCCCGCAGAACCCTTTGTTTCAAATGCAGGCAGATTAAACGGATTGTTTTTTACAATTTTAACCTTCATATTCTTCTCCCAGTACTTTATTGATAGTTTCTTCTATTCCTTTATTTTTGTTTAAATTTCCTGTAAAAGTAATGCTCAGTTTATCAATGTCAAATAATTCATTAGCAACCTTTATTACATCCTCTAATTTAACATTGTTTATACTGTTGATTACATCCTCGGGATATATAATTTCATTAAATAAAAGCTCTCTTCTCCCTATTGCAGACATACGGCTCGATGTACTTTCAAGTCCTAAGATGTAATTACCCTTTATCTGCTGCTTTGCTCTGTTAAATTCCTTCATGGTTATATTGCCGTTTTTCATGCTGATCATTTCTCTCAGCACCGTTCTCAAGGCTTCCTCAATCTGGTCATAGGACATGCCCGCATAGATACTGAAAATACCTGAATTTGAGTAATTTGAAACAAATGAGTATATGGAATAAACCAGACCTCTGTTTTCTCTTACTTCTTGGAATATACGAGAGCTCATGGTGCCGCCGAAAATATTATTTAATACAAGCAATGAATGGTAGTCCTTATGGTGTCTGCCTATTGTTTTATTGCCTATGCAAACATGAAGCTGCTCCAAATCTTTGTTGATACCGACTACCTTACGCTCATAGTCGCTGTCCTCGTCAACGTGCTCAGATAATTTATTCTGCCATTTGCTGAATTTTTCTTTGATTAAATTTACGAATGCTTCTTCGTCAAAGCTTCCCGCCACGGCAATTACCGTATTATGCGGTGAATATTTTTCATTCATATATTTCAGCACTTTTTCCGTTGTGAAGGTTTTTAAATTTTCTTCCGTACCCAGAATATTGTATGCCATGGGACTGTCGCTGAATATTATTTCCGTCATCTTGTCGTGAACAAGATCCTCCGGAGAATCCTCATACATTTTTATTTCTTCAATTACAACCGAAATTTCTTTATCTATTTCTTCCTGTTTAAACAAGGAATTAAAAAACATATCTGAAAGTATATCAACTGCTTCTACTATATTTTCATCAAGCACCTTCACATAAAAGCAAGTACATTCCTTGCTCGTAAAGGCATTCATCTGACCGCCTATATTGTCAACTTCTTCGGCAATTTCATTTGCTTTTCTGTTTTTTGTTCCCTTAAAAAGCATGTGCTCTATAAAATGTGACATGCCGTTCGTTTCATCAGTTTCGTTGTTAGAACCAACATTGACCCATATACCTATGGATGTGGATTTAACATAACCAATCTGCTCCGTCACTATCCTAAGTCCGTTATCTAAAGTGTACTTATTTATCATTTTTCCTCCGTTATTATCAATTGGGGACATTTCTCTTATCCCCAGAGACTATCTTAGATAAAAAGAGATGTGTCCCCTTTCCTATTTACATTTACCACATTCTGATTAAGCTCATGGTGCTGCATCTGCCCGTTACAAACAGAATAATTATTATTGTCAATAAAACTACTATTATCAGCTTCTTTACAAAAGCTATATCTTTAAAAATTTTCATAAAAATCCCCCTTATATTAATGTATTAATATAAGAGTCAATTTATGTTATCAAATTTTAACATAAATTACAAGAACTTTAATTGTCGCTGTTCTTTATTGATATAATTTTCCTGATGGATTATAATAAGATAAAGATATACTAACAATAAAATTGATTCACATATAAAAGGGGCTTTGAATGGACTATATATTGTTTTTTATATTTACGGGATTTATCATAATATTTTTATTAATAATGTCACACATAAAATCAACTAAAAAGTTGAAATTATTTCTCATTAATTCCTTCGGTAAAATACCTGAACAGAAAAAATGTGAATTTGAAAGCATCAGCAGCTATCACAGATACAAAAACGCCAATAACGATAATCTAAATACCATAGACAACATAACCTGGGATGATCTGGACATGAATCTGGTGTTTAAGAGAATCAATACCTGCATGACATCGGTTGGAGAGGAATATCTATATGACACTCTTCATAATGTTCAAAGCGAAGAAGATATTCTTTTAAAAAGAGAGAGTCTCATTTCATATCTGAATGACAATCCCGATGACAGGGTTAAGCTGCAAATGTTCTTAGCAAAGACAGGAAAATATAACTATAATGATATGGCTTCATTTATCTTTGACGCAGAAGCAAAATCATTGAAATATGATTTTTTGTATATCATTCTTACATTTGTTCCTGTTCTGTGTGCTTTATTAACATTCTTTAACACACAAGCAGGTATTATATGCTTCATACTTTCATGTATATTAAACGGCTTCGTGTATTACAAATCAAAAGTAAAAATAGAAAGAGAACTTTCTGCCATAAAATACTTTTCATCTGTTTTGCAATGCATAAATAAGATATTCAAAAATCAGGACTACGAATCACTTCCTTTTTTCAGCGAGCTGAAAAAAAGCTACAATATATTCAAACCTCTGAGAACCAAAATATCGGACATTTTGCAGAAGGATTTTTCTGATATGGCTATTTTGGCAGAATATATAAAAATTGTGTTTCTCATAGACATACGAAGCTACAACAAAGCTATGAGAATGATTTTAAAGTATTCCGACGATTTTCACACATTGTACAAATCAATGGGTGAAATTGACATGGCAATATGCGTGCTGTCATTCAGAAAAAGTCTGCTTTTTTACTGTACCCCCGTATTCCATGATGAAAATTCCATATGCTTTGAGGACCTATATCATCCCATGCTGTCTGACCCTGTTCCCAACAGCGGTAAAATAGGCAACGATAGCATAATCACAGGCTCCAATGCTTCGGGAAAATCAACATTTATAAAAGCATTGGCTGTCAATGGCATTTTGGCTCAGACGATCCACACATGCACCGCAAAGAGATTTGACCTGAGATTTTCATTGATAATTACCTCCATGGCTGTAAGGGACAGCATATC
This sequence comes from Bacillota bacterium, assembly GCA_023425285.1. Classification (GTDB taxonomy): domain Bacteria; phylum Bacillota; class Clostridia; order Tissierellales; family Sedimentibacteraceae; genus Sedimentibacter. The sequence continues at coordinate 8,322 of JAFACY010000065.1, read as the reverse complement.
CGAGGGAGACAGTTACTTTATCAAGGAAATAAAATCATTGAAAAGAATACTTGATAAGGTGCAGAACACATACTGCATATGCTTCGTAGATGAAATTTTAAAAGGAACAAACACTGTTGAACGTATTGCAGCATCTACATCTGTACTTAAATATCTGCACGACATAGACTGTCTCTGTATAACCGCATCTCATGATATTGAGCTTACGAATATATTAAGAAATGAATATGACAACTATCATTTCAGGGAGCATATTACAGATGACGGCATACAATTTGATTACAAGCTGAAGGACGGACCGTCACAAACCAGAAACGCAATAAAACTGCTTCATTACATGGATTTTGATACACAGATAGTAGAAACCGCTGAAGAATTGGTAGAAAGATTTATAAATACAAAGACGTGGTAAAAAGTTATACCCCTATAGATGAATATACAAGCATTATTCATCTATAGGGGTATATTTTATGATATACTTAATTTTACAAGTGTTCCTTACAGGATATTTTTTCAACTTCCAATTTGAATATGCAAACTGAATTAATCATTGCGTCTGTAAAGCCCCAGTCCGACTTTCCTGTGTTACTAAACATAATTGCCTGCAATGCAGCTCCCTTTTCTTCCCGGTCTTCAACGAATTCCACACGTCCTGTTCCGATTATACTCAGAAAGCTTGCAGAATATTCACATGCCGTATCCCCTTCATGAAGCTTATAATTTGTATCAAGTTCAAAGCCTGCAGAGTGTGTTTTTGAAATCAAATCAATCTTACGACCCTCCTTGGCCCCATGAAAATAAAATGTTCTCTTTCCATTCGTTCCAACAAATCCAAAATTCAACGGAACAATGTACACCTCTTTGTCATCACAAAAACCTAACCTGCAGCAATGGCATTTAGAAATGATATCATTTATTTTTTTATTATCCGTTACTTCTCTGTCCTTTCTTCTCATACCTTCATCCTCCACTCAATTTATATATTTTAAAAATTTACCTTGTTATCACTATTTATTCTATCACAAATACAAATGAATCCCGATAGTATCTTTTATGTACTAATACTTTTTCAGCTTTCGATGATATACCGGCATATCCTCCTCAGCTTCAGACACAACCATGAGTTTCCCTTCACTAATCATTTCTTCTATACGGAATGAAATCAATGAATCACTGATTATCTGACACCTTCCATTGATTCAACTGATGCATGAACCAATACAATCCGCACATTTCATCAGGCTGGTTGCTGTACCATATACGGACAGTCTCTCCCAAATCTACACGTTCCCGAACTGCTTTAAGATTTTCATTTACCTTTTTCATCATTTCCTGTGCTGTCCGTCGCCCATCACTATCCGGGAAAATACTATACACGCATTCCAAGACTTTAATTCTCTCAACATCTGGTTGATTCTCCGAAATGTCACCCATGCTTAACATTAACCAAAATCCATAAATATCCGACGATCTCCCGCCCAAAGGAATGGCCCTTTCCCAAGCTGATCTTTCCCTTTCCTCATATTCACGCCTTATGGCATCAATCTCTTTTTTAGTGGGCTTTCTGCCATCTTCATGACTGATGAAAACACCGATGGCACCTCCAGTCTGATATTCCCCTTTGCCATAGCTTTGTGCCATTTTAATACTCCCGCAGGCACTGTCGCCAAATAATATCTCAATCATAATAACTCCTTTTAATCCAAGCTTTTCTTATACTCTTGGTCTATTCATAGAAACAAGCTCCGAAAATCTTTTCTGGGAGGTTAGTCCTGACAACTTTTCTTTTGGTGGAAAATTCTTATCAAATTCCTCTGCCTTTTCTTTGTCTATTTCATATATTTCACCCTCAAAGAACCTGCCCTTACACTTTGCAAGAGCACCGTCTTTCAGCTCACAGGCAAGTAAAGGTACTGCATACGTGTTCCAGGATGTCCCTATTGAATAGTTTTCTGCACTGACGAAGCCTACTCTTTTATAAAACTCAGGGTCTCCAAAAATCAAAATAGCCTTATATCCCAGACCTTTAGCTATAATTTTCGTATGTTCAATCAGCATTGAACCTACTCCTTTACCTTGATATTCAGGTAAAACTGAAACAGGACCAAAGCACAGTACCGGGTGCCTTATATTATCATCGCCAAGAATATAGGTTTCTGTATACATGATATTCCCAATTATTTTATTGTCATCAACCGCAACATAATCTAATTCCTTCACAAAAGCCGGCGATTCTCTCATAATATGTACAAGATAATGCTCATCACATCCAGGAGTATGATGATTCCAAAATGCTTCCTTCGTAACTATTTCAACTTCTTTATAATCAGTTTCTTGCTCTTTTCGTATTATTATATTCATCTCTTATACCTTAAAGTAATTATGTTTATATTTTTTTAACAGGATGTCTAATAACTGTTTTCAATTTTGCAGTTTCGGTTCTTCTCGGGTCACTTAAATATATCTCATGGTGAAATCTCGTATCTGTAATATCAATTTCGTATCCATTTTCTCTCGCAAAGTCTTCCATAAGCTTTGTGGTTGCCGATTCGTCATCATATGAACCTAAATGCATACATTGTACACACTGACCTTCATCATATATTAAAAATTCAACCTTTGAATAATCAGATTTTTTCTTCCTCGTTGCTTCCTTAACTGCCCATTCAAAATCTTGTTCCGTAACAAAATCAGGGAGTCGTATTATAGAAATAAAGTTCAGCTCTTCTTTTTTGTTGTAATCCATGCCTTTAATTCCGTCCTGCCACCAAAATCCCTCCAATGGTGGAACAACATATTCAAAATATCCGTCAATCTTATAGTCACCTTTGTAGCTCATCTTTATTGTAAAAGCAATACCGTACAATAATCCTATCGATTTATTATATTCTCCGGCCTCATCATTGGGGTTGCCTTTTCCCCTGACTGCAATATAATTCATTTCAGGAACAGTTACTATGCCTGGTTTATTTTTAGGCATATAAAACTCCTTATATTCCTTCTTATAATCAAAAGCCATATACTTCCTCCTTATAAATATCTTTTTATAGCTTTAAAGTTTCTCAGTCATCGTTAAGAAACTCTTTCCATTGCGGTTCAAATCTTTTGACAGTATTGTAATTAACAGCTCCTCACATGATGACAGAAATGCTAAAACACAAAGTATAATACTTGATGCTGTTATTCCTAATACATAAATTAAAATCGGCGAACAAAACAACAATAAGCCTGTGGCTTTATTGGCATAGGTATGCAAAGCTGAAAATGTATGATGTTTTTTATACCCAATCAAATACGCTGTAACACGGACAAACATGATTATAACCACACATGTCCAAAGCCATGATGGTATAACAACAGCCGAAACAATTGTAATTATAACTGAAAAAACAAATATAGTATCTGCTATGCTGTCAAGTTTAGCTCCAAAATTACTTTGCTGTTTCATAATTCTTGCAATCTTTCCGTCAATTATATCACTTACTCCACAGTATATATACATTGACCAGAAGAGCCATGAAAACGGTGTTGTAAACATCAGCATGACAGCACATACAATTCGCGAGATTGTTATTACATTTGCCAGATTATTAATTCTAATCACCTCGATAAATTCTTAATTTATATTTCATATGAAAAGTTTAAATAACATGCACCGGGATAAATAACGAGATTATTATTACAATAACCGTACTTAAAAGAGTTCCTAACAGATAATATTCTGCGAAATCTTTTTCTTTGGATATTTTATCGTATCTGGCTATGGATTTTGCCGTCAATACCAGACCTATTGCTGAATATTGATTAATTGATAAAAATATCAACATTATTACCCGCTCTATTGTACCAATAAATCTTCCCGCTTTATTCAATTCTTCCTCATCGCTGACAGGCTTATATATTGCCAATAATTTTTGTATTGCAATATTAGCCGGCTTATGTATCAAAAGCAGTGCAAGTAACCATGAAACAACCGAAAAACCTGATAAGCCAGTCGTATCAAAAAAGTCCGAAATTATTTTCCATTCATTTATTATGATGTTATTTTTTGACTGCCAATATGCAATTCCTGTCAAGGAAATAAGATGCAAAGCCTGATCAGCAAAAAATAAATTTCTTTCTGCTTCTTTAGACATTTTATCTTTCTTATTTATTTCGGATATGCACCAGAATTTTAGTATATCAATTAACAGATGAATTACAGACGCTATAACAGCACCTGCCACAATTTCGTATGATATAACAGGAACAGCAACCAGGAGCATAACTCCAAAATAATATAAGCAATGAACCATTACCCACTTTATGCTTTTGTTTTTTCTAACCGATATCTTTTCCGTCTGCACATAAAAATCCGAAACAATATGTGCAAATAGCAATAAAATTAAATATTGTCTAAACATCATTGCTCCTTACTTCAGACAATGCCTGTCCTATAATATCCATCGAGTCCTTATATACATAGTATTTTCCCTTTGACAGGCTTTTCTGAACTGCGGGCTGCTTTATATTAAACCTTTTTGCCACATCAACCTGACTATCCTGATGATGCAGCATATCCCAGATTATTTCTCTTTGCCTGTCACTCCAGGAATCTTTAATTGCGGTTAACAATGATAATATTGTATTTATCATTATTGTTATTGTATGATTATCACCCTCAGCCTCAAATCTTACGTCTGCCGTATTTGTCTGTTTTTTCTTTTCGTTATCCTTCAAAAAATCAATTGCAGCTCTCGCCTTATAATATCCCGGACCATCAGCTCCTATTGACATTTCCTTATTAACATCTGTGGTTATAGCTCCTGCTCCTATACCGAATCTAATTTTAACAGGATACATTTTTCTTTCAATCTCATTTACTATGTTCATGGTATTTATACCGCTATATAATAAGCCCTGAAATTCGTCACCCAGCGTTATAATAAAATTGGATGCTATTTCTTTATCGTATTTATGATTAATTTCTTCCAGAACCTGCTTGAGTTTTTTCTGGATTTCATTTCTGTTTTCAATTTTTTTTGACTTTCTTATATCACCTATTATTGCAATGTATGGATTACCATTAAAAAAGAAAAACATATTTCACCTCCATCGTTAATACGTTTATTATATAACCTCACAGATGAATATGCAAGCATTATTCGTCTGTGAGGTTATATTTATGCTAGCCGAGATTTCCTACTATTTTGCAGAATCAACAATCCAATTAACAATGTAATTGAATCTTTCTGGTGTAAGGGCATGTCCGCCTTCATATTGTTTAATACTGATGTTTTGTTCATCACTACTTTTTATAATATAAAATCGTAACTCTCTACAAGAACTCTCGTATATATCCTACCATATGCATATCTTTTAATTTTTTCATATTAAATGACTGATAAAATTTATTATCAACTTCGTCCTCTATATCAGTTATAACTATAAACATCCTTACTTCAGAGTATTTTTGCAATATCATTTTAAAAAGATACGTGCCAATCCCGCGTTGTTGATATTCACGTCTGACTATCAGATCCTGTACTATCAATGTATGCTCTCCATCTCCGATACATCTGATAAAACCAACCAATTCGTCATTATCGAAAGCCCCTAAAATATATAGCGATTTATCAAATGCTCTTACCAGCCGTGCATCATCTTTTAAATAAGAATTCCATGATTCTTTTCTATAAATATCTTTTACGGTTTCAATAAATGATGAGTCAAATTCTTTATATACAATCATAAACCTGATTCTCCCTTTCGAAAAATTTCATGCTTAATTCAAAAAATTCTGTTGGATTAGTAAGCATGGCAGGATGTCCTCCTTCATCAAACAAATGGATTTTTCCATGACCTATTTTTTTAATCATTGTACCGTAAATTTCTTCATAATAATCCGGTGATACCATAGATACAAACTCATCTTTTTTACTGCCGGTTAAAAATATATCTGGCTTTAGAAAGCATAAATTTTTATGGAAGTATTCACTATTCTAATTGAAAATGTTCTGCCAGCATATTCATAGTATCAATGCGTGTGTCTGCTTCTGTATCTTCCCGTACTATTGTAAAAAAGCCGCTGTTTAAGAATTCATGATACCTTTCTGTACTGTTAATTCTCGCTAAGCATTCTTTGAAGTTATCCATAGTCTTTTCTGGATTTTCAGATAGACGAATTTGCTCCAAAAGGAACTGCTTTTCTTCATCACTTCTGTCAAAAAATCTTTCTATAGACATGGATTGCGGTGAAAGCATAATAGCTACATGATGATAATCTGATATCTCTCGTAAAATTTCCAATGGCATGTTGGTATCTACAATTACCTTTTCACCATCAGGTATGCGTAAAAGTTCAGCAATTTCAATTTGAGCTGCTTCCAAAGAGCTTCCATCTATCCATTTCTCATATTCGTTAGGTGTTCGATTTATGAATTCCTGCCAATCCTTCATTGTTTGAAAATATCCTATACATGGCTGATATTCAGGTGTAACAAATTTATCACAGTTTTTCAAATGATAATTTTCACCACAATGGACCATCGCGTATTTTTCGGCAAGCATAGCAACCATAGTTGATTTACCTGCATATGCAGTTCCATTAATAAAATATACATTACGAAAATAATAACGCAATATATTACTTTCAATTTCAATTTTCATATTAATATCCTCAACCAAAGATTTACTCAATATCTATCCAAAATCTTTGTTCAACTATCCCATCAACTATAACCTCGTTTTCCAGGATGCCGCCATTATTAATAATACTTTTTGCAGATCCAATGTTCTCTTTATCACATACTACCAAAACCTTATCTATTCCGAGTTTCTTGCATTCCTTTAGTGCAAGACCAATCATTTCAGTTGCAATCCCTTTTCTCCTCTCAGAAGGTCTCACTCCATCGCCTATATGTCCGCCATTTAATAACAATGAATCATTCAGATAATGCCGTATATTGACCGCACCGACAAATATATCCCTTTCTTCATCCAGGCAGAAAAAGGTAGAGTCAGGAACAAGTCCCTCTTTATCATCTTTTACTTCTAAATGGTTCATATAATAATCAAAATCACGAAAATCAAGTCTTCTTATAACATACGGAATAATTTCTTCTCCCGTGGAATACCATTCTTCCATCATATCACTGAGGTGTTTTTCATATTTTTTGTCCAATTTTACTAATCTCAACTTCACTTTGTCACTCTCCCAAATATTAGTCCTTATTTTTGTTCCATCTCGAAAACCAAATCCATCTTTTCTACGTGACCGGTTATAGTCAATAAAATCCACCTGATTTTACTCAAAAAATCTCAGTTCATATCCGTCAGGAGTGTTTATTGAACACATCTTTGATCCCCATGGTTGAACCTGAACTTCTGAAATGTTTTTATACCCTTTGTTTTTGACATACTTATATAACTCTTCAATTCCTTGAACCTGCATGAATGCTACAACTCCTCCTTTAGGTTCTCCGTAAAATATATGAATGCCCGTAAATGGTGCAATATGTAATATTTCAATTTCTTTAGGTATGTTGTAAACACAGCCGTAAACACCTTTTCCTTCAGTGCTTCGTTCATCAATTTCATAATACCACCCAAGAATTTCTTCAAACCATTTTGCAGTCTTGTCCATGTCCTTTGTGTAATATACCGGCCCCGTTTCCTTAACAACATAACCCCTATCGGCAAAACTCTTTAAACTATCCATTGTATTTCCTCCGATTCATAGACTTAACATTTAAACCAAAGATGTTCACCAAATTTCTTAATATCATCCAATTTTGTGTAATAATCGGTTATACAAACAAGCACCAATTAACACCAAATTTATCAATAAAACCAACCATACATGAACTAAAAAAACATGATCCTAAGGGAAACAAGATTTGTGCGTCTTTCTCTAACACTCGAAATGCTTTTTCAACAAGTTCTTTATCGGCTTCATTAAATTGCAAGCAAAATTGCATAGTATTGCCGGTTATATTTTTTTCTTCTGTCGATTCGGACAATGCCAATATTTGTCCAAATATATCTAATTCAGCATGCAAATAACTTCCGTCTTCATTTTGATGCTCACTTATTAATTTAGCATCAAATGCTCTTTGATATAATTGTACTGCTTCGACACTACCCTTAACATACACCTGCATCATTGATCTTAACATATACCTTCTCCTTATAAATAATGTATGTTTATGCTAGCATATAGATGGATTTTAGCAAGGAAATCCCTGTGTCAGTTTTAAATATATTCTCCATCATATTGCGAATATTTGCTTCTGAACAATTACCTTCATGTGCATTTACTATGTAGTCAGCCTCTATAAGAAT
>JAFACY010000054.1 GCA_023425285.1 Bacillota bacterium | reverse complement strand
ATATAATGGCGTATTGTATCCTGACTTACATTATGCATTTTAGCAAATTTACCGATTTTCATATTTTCTCCTGTTAGCTGATATTAAAGCAGCTCGTTGTCCAAGTCTATGTTTGCGTAATATTTTGAATCCTTGTAATACACATTTAATTTTTTTAAATTCGTGACCCACATATAAGCTACAAACGGAATAAATAACAGCATGAGCAACACCATTTCAGACATTAAAATGAAGTCGAAAATTCCATGCAATATAACGGGTACCGATAATGATTTTCTTAAAAAGCGGCTGTGCTCCTCAGGTGTTGATGCAAATTTTGCAAGGGAAAGATAATAGCCCATCGTTACCGCAAAAAGCATGTGCGCCGGAACTGATAAAATTGCCCTGTAAAATCCTATTGACTCGACGTCAGAAAATCTGAATACAACGTACATTATATTTTCAATCGTTGCAAATCCAAGTGCAGACATAACGCAGTAAACAATACCGTCAAGCTTTTCGTTATAAACGGGATTTGAGTATACATACTTCAGTACAACCTGTCTCTTAAAAAATTCTTCCGTGAGTCCCGCAACGATGAAGGCTACATAGAAAACTCCCAATAACCCCCCAAAAAAGTCAAAACTCATCAGCAGATTCTCCACTATTATCGTCGGAATAACAGAAATCATCCCCATGAAAAACACCTTCAGCAGCATCCCTATAGGCTCTCTGTCATGTCTGTCAAACAAATAAAATATCAATCCCAGGGCTATACCCGGTGTAATTGCGGTAATAAATAAATTCAATCTCATATTTTTTTGTATGTTTATTCTCCTTATCTATAAGCTGTCGTATAATCAATCATCCATATCATCATATCACGATATCATCAAGAGAAACGGTCTCAAAATACTGAAACAGCTCTGCTTCTATAACAGACGTATCTGATAAAACCGGCTCCTGTATAATCGAGCTTTTCAGCCTCATACCCAAAATTCCCGTTGCTTTTTCAGGCTTTATAATGAACCCGATACCTCCGTTTTTACTGGCAGTTTTTGAATCAAGGTGGCTCTTCGTATAAAACTGAAGTGAAATATTTTCCTCACATTCGTATTCTATAGCCGGATAGAACATGCCCTTGGAGCAAATATCCTCAAATTTTTCTTCAAAATCCCTTTTTGCCGCAGCAAGCTCTTCCTTGGTCATTTGCTCCAGAAGTCTCGGGTCAGAGAAAGTTTTTTCCATCTCCTCCCACATATCCATGAGATAAACCCTATTTATCTGAACCCAACTTTCAGCACCTGTCTCTTTGTTTTTGAACCATATCTTATCATGGTATTCTCCGTCAACAGTAAGAGTAACCGGAAGCTCAGCCACATGAGTAATTATATCATTACCCTTAACAAAATGTAAGGATGTGTCCCCAAAATCCGGTATCTTATCAAAATCACCGCCTAATTCAATACTCTGGAAAAAAATCATATCTAGGTTTTGATAATCTATACCCTCAGCAGTCCAGCCGTTTCTCAATAATTCAGACAGAATCAGGATACCTTCACCCTCCTGATCGTTAAGACGTCTTCTTTCCCATCCTCGTACTTCAAATTCTACGTCACCGATATGTATACTTTTCAAAGCATTGAACGGTTGTACTTCCTTAATGCTGTCCTTTCCTTTCATCTTCATTCTGTTTGTCATCATGTCAGGTGGTTTCACATAGCGCTCATATAATTCATTTTCTTCAATTTGATTCTGAAAATTCTCATCATATGCCAGTATTATAAGGCGCAGCTCCCTGCCATATCGAACCAAGGCTGCTATATTGCATACAACACCATCAATTTCTTTATTTTTTCCTAATATTCTTACTTCGTCTATCCTTGACGAAAATAATAGCTGTTTCAAAAAGTCAATATTCATTTTTTCTCCGTTGTTTATATATTTATATTTTATTATAATACAACAAGTTCATTTTTACAATTTTTTATAGTTACTATTCACAGTTATCTGTTAATTTGTCATCCTGCTTTATTGCAATATATACTTTTAATTGTTATACTATATTCAAATACTACGAGTCCCGGTTGTATCAGTTAATACGGAGGTACGGATGATAAACAGTGCTTTGGAATTATTAAAAAAATATTATGGATTTGAATCCTTCAGAAACGGACAAGAAGAAGTTATCCAAAATATTATGACGGGCAGAGATGTTCTTGCCATAATGCCTACAGGTGGCGGTAAATCTGTTTGCTATCAGATACCTGCCATGCTGCTGGAGGGTACAACCATAGTTGTATCACCTCTCATTTCGTTGATGAAAGATCAGGTTGATACCCTGAAGCAATTGAATATTCCTTCGGCGTTTATTAACAGCTCTTTGTCATTAAGTGAACTGAGAAGAATTGTTTATGAAGCTGAAAACAATAAATACAAGCTCATTTATGTGGCTCCCGAAAGATTGGAAAGCGAAAGCTTTATAGAATTAATCAAAAACATTAAAATATCCATGATTGCCGTTGATGAGGCTCACTGTGTTTCACAATGGGGACATGACTTCAGACCTAGCTATCTTAAAATCAAGGAGCTGCGAGGTTTAGGTCAGAATCCTGTTATATCCTCGTTTACAGCTACCGCAACACCCTCTGTCAAAGAAGACATTGTAAATTTAATAGGTCTGAAAAATCATTTTGAAATAACAACGGGCTTTGACAGAGAAAATTTAACCTTTAATGTATTGCGCGCCGATAAAAAAATGCCTTATGTTTTGAAGTATGCGGAGGAAAACAAAAGCAAGCCCGGTATCATCTATTGTCTCACGAGAAAAACTACCGAAGAGGTTTGCAGCAAGCTTGTAAGCGCAGGTTTTAACGCAGTAAAATATCATGCGGGACTCAGTGACATGGAAAGAAGCAAAAATCAGGATGATTTTCTGTATGACAATGCCAATATTATAGTTGCAACGAATGCATTCGGTATGGGAATAGACAAATCAGACATAAGATACGTTATACATTACAACATGCCTAAAAATATAGAAAGCTATTATCAGGAGGCAGGAAGAGCAGGACGTGACGGTGAGCCGGCAGACTGCATCCTTTTATTCAGCCCTGCTGACATAGTGATGAATAATTTCCTTATAGAGAACAGCAGTGAAAGTCCGGATAAATCAAATGAATATGAAAAACTAAGGGAAATGATCAACTATTGCAACACCGATAAATGCTTAAGAAAATTTGTAATAAGTTATTTTGACAAAAGTTATGATACAGAGATATGCAACAATTGCAGCAATTGCCTGAGTGATATAGAAAGCACCGATATTACTCTGGAATCACAAAAAATACTTTCCTGCATTTACAGAACAGGACAAAGATTTGGCATGAATATGGTTATAGATGTGTTGAAGGGCAGTAACAATTCTAAAATCAGATCACTTAACTTTGACAAATTAAGCACCTACGGAATCATGAAGGAGTACAGCCGCGAAACTTTGAACGAGTTGATTTCTTACCTGGTTTCTGACGGATATATAAATATTAACGGTGATAAGTATCCCACATTAAATATTTCACCCTCCGGCTATCTTACACTTAAGGGTAACCAACAAGTTATCATAAAGAAGATGATAAGCAATAAAGCTGATAAAGTCCGCGATAAATCAACATATGACAGCTCATTGTTTGAAATATTGAGGAAAAAAAGAAAAGAGACTGCTGATTCCCTGAGAATCCCTCCCTTCATTGTATTTTCGGATGCTTCATTGAGGGATATGTGTGTGAAATATCCCGTAAATAAACAGGAATTTTTAAATGTAAGCGGTGTAGGTGAAATGAAAGCCGAAAAGTACGGTACAGAATTTACCGAAATCATAAAAGGCTATGTATTGCAAAACAATATCCAAAAGACTGCAGCTGAAACTGCTGTATCTTCTGCTGATTCTGCGGAAGAGAAAAGTAAAAGCATCGGAAAGAACAAAGAGGACACAAGGGATGTCAGCTATAAGCTATACAAGGAAGGAAAATCCATAACAGACATATCAGCCATAAGGAAGCTTAACACTCAAACCGTTGAGGGACATTTGGTTGATTGTGCAAAATTGGGCTATGAAATTAATTTCCATGATTTTATATCAAAAGAGCATGAAGAACTGATAATAAAAAAGTATATGGAACTGGGAACTGACAAGCTAAAACCGATCAAGGAATCACTGCCGCCGGAAATAACATATACAGAAATTAAATTTGCACTATGCAAGGTGGATGTAAATAACTGAGAGGAATCACTTCCTCTCAGTTTTCATCTCAATTACAATATATTCTTATTTTCTGACTCCGTTTTCATCCACCTCGTAACCATCAATAGTATCATTTATTGCAAGTAAGCCATCCTTATAAAAATAATACCATTTGCCTCCGATATCATTCCAGCCTTTGTACATCTGATTGCCTGAGTAATATCTCCATTTATCTTCATCCTTAACCCAACCGGTTTTTAAGGTATAATCAACATTGAAGAAATACCTCGCATCGTCGATGTCATTCCAACCGGACAGAGCCTTTCCGTCTCTGTAGTAGAAATACTGTCCGGCATCATTCAGTGTCCAGTCCTGTGCTGTGGCAGGATCAATGGCAAGCTTGATGTAGCGGTAAAGCATGACGGAAACTTCGGCACGTGTTGCGCTTGACCCTGGATTGAACTTGTTTTCGTTGTCTCCCATCATAATACCCGCTTGCTGCATTTCTGTAATAGCGTCTTTATAGACGGTGCCTATGCTGCTGTCATCCGCATATGCAGCCGCTTCGCGTACCGCCGGCAGCTTGTAGCCTACAGCTTTGGCATAGTTCGCGAAGATAACCGCTATTTCCTCACGTGTAACGGCCCTGTCCGGTTCAAATTGCTGATTACCTGTACCTCTGACAATGCCATTTTTATATGCCCATTCCACATATGGCATATAATATTTGTCCGCCGGCACATCGGTGAAGCTGCTTGCAGTGTATTCATAGTTATCAACACCAACCGTCCTTCCTAGTACAGCAACCAGCATTCCACGCGTCATTGCGGTGTCCGGTGCAAAAGAAGTATCCGAAATTCCGGAGAGCAATCCCCGTCCGACTGCATAATCAATGTATTCCTTCCCCCAGTGAGTGAAAATATCGATGAATTTTGCACCCGGCTCCGTATAACCTACGCCGTATATCGATAAGTGGTCTGTAGTGATAATCAGGCACCTGCTGTCGGTATCATAAGATGAACCGGGTATGCGTCTTGCATTACCCCTTTCATCCGCATATACGCCGAACAGATAACCCACAGCTTCATTTTCGCCTGGTATATAAGGTATGGAAAGAGTGGCTGTTCCGTTGCCAAGACTACTGACATTTACAATCTTGCGGTCACTGAAATAGCTTATGGTTACATTGTACACAGGTCGATTACCCATAAGTGACTGTGCCTGTTCGGAAAGCCCTGTAGCCGGAGCAATGGTTATAGTTACATCTCCCGAGCTCTGATTCAAAATCTCCTTCAGGGCTTCAAGATCAAGGCTGAGAGAAACTGCCACACCATTTATTTCAAACCCGGTTACTCCGGAACTCACAAGATTGCTAAGAGCAGCTCTGCTGAGGGTAATCGCAAGGGAATGCGACTGCATGGTGGTATCCAGTATCAAAGAAATACCGTTTGATGTCTTTGCGTGTTCCTTTGCATATTCATTTGCCTTGGCAATAGCATCCGCAATAACTT
>JAFACY010000050.1 GCA_023425285.1 Bacillota bacterium | reverse complement strand
GCAACTCCGCCGCAATTATTAAAGGACTTAATAAGCTTTGGCAGCTGAGATTATCCAACGAGGAGCTTTTATACATAGGTGTTAAAACAGGCGCCGATGTTCCCTTCTGTATAAACGGAGGAACTTACCTGGCAGAGGGAATAGGTGAAAAGCTCACGAAATTAAATGACTTTAAATGGGACAATATTCTGTTGATTAAGCCCGAATTTTCAATGTCAACCGCCTTTGTATACAATAATCTCACTCCGGACAGCTATAATTTGCATGCAGATAACAAAATAATTCATTACATAGACTGCGGTGACCATCTAAATACTGCAAAATCGGCGGCAAACACTTTAGAAAGAGTAGTGGAAAAATTTCATCCTGAAATAAATCTCATAAAAAGCATTATGCTGCAGCATGGTGCAGTAAGCTCTTTAATGACGGGAAGCGGCTCGGCAATATACGGATTGTTCCCTGACGCGAAAAGCTTAGACACAGCATACGAAGCATTTAACGATGCATATCCTCAGGTACACAAGGTAAGTACTAATACTTTTGGCGTTGAAATACTTGATTAAGTTTGAGATTATTTGGGTATTAACAAATTTATAAAACAAATGCGAGGGACACTATGAAGAAAATTCTGATATTATTAATGATTGCAATACTGCTTGCAGGCTGTACTGACCCAATTATACCCGCTCCTGAGGAAACTCCCGAGCAAGCCCCTGAGGAAACCCCTGAGATAAAAAATCCCAAGGATCCGCTTATAGCCCCTGATTTTGAACTTGAAGCACTTGACGGAACCAAGATAAAATTAAGCGAAGCTATTAAGGATAAGAATGTAATCCTGAATTTCTGGGCGACCTGGTGCGGATTTTGTGTGATAGAAATGCCTGATCTTGAAGAGCTGCAGAAAGCTCACGAAGATGATTTGCTCATTATCGCAATAAACGTGGGAGAAACCAAAGAAAAGGTACAGGGATTTGTTGATGAAATGAAATTAAATCTCACGGTAGTTCTCGACGGAGATATGAAGGTCAATAACAATTACGGTGTCCGTTCGTATCCGACCACACTTGCCATAAACAAAAAGGGTGAAGCAGTAGGCGCTTATGTAGGAATGCTCACATATACCCAGATGGAACAATTATATGGACTCTTTGAAGAAGAATAAAATTTAAAATGTGCCATCCCGCTAGGGATGGCACATTTTTTATCCTATTAATTCCTTCATCGTATCAATTACAAAATCAATATTTTCTTTAGTAATATCTATGTGGCATACGAATCTGTATTCGCCGGCTTCTGTACCGTTTATTTTTATATTTTTCTCATACAGCCCTTCTATCAAGGTTTTTTCCGGTATAACATCCTCTCCCATCTTAAAGAAAATCATGTCTATATCCAGCCTGTCCTTTATAACCTCCACACCCGGCAGCTCAGATAATCTTTGTGCCATGTACTTAGCCTTTTCATGATCCTCATATAGTCTGTCAGCCATTTTCTCCAGTGCAATAATACCTGCAGCCGCAAGAATTCCTACCTGCCTCATTCCGCCGCCCATAAGCTTTCTGTATTTTCTCGCTTTGTCTATAAAGCTCTTGCTTCCCGCTAACATCGAGCCGGCAGGTGCCGCAAGACCCTTGGACAGGCAAAACATTACGGTATCACAGCATGCGGCAATTTCCTTAGGGTCTGCATCTAAGGATGCGGCGGCATTAAACAGTCTTGCACCATCCATGTGTACAGGTATGGAGTTATTTTCGGCTATTTGCTTAATCTCTCTCAAAATGCTTAACGGAACAACCGCGCCGCAGCCGTGAGCTTCCTCAATACAAATAAGTCCGGTTTCAGGTTCGTGTATGTCATCCGGTCTGATTGCATTTTTCACATCCTCCGGCTTCATTACCCCATTTACGGTTTCCAACGTCCTGAGCTGTACTCCTGCTATAACTGCCGACCCCCCTACTTCATGCAAGACTATGTGATTGTCTCTGCCGACAATTACTTCCTGTCCTCTTCTTGTATGTGTCAATAGCGCCAACTGATTTCCGAATGTGCCGCTGGGAACAAACAAAGCAGCTTCTTTGCCAACCTTTTCGGCAGCCAATTTTTCAAGCTTATTAATCGTCGGGTCATCTCCGTAAACATCGTCGCCAACCTCAGCATTAGCAATAGCCAGTCTCATTTCTTCCGTAGGCATTGTAACCGTATCACTTCTTAAATCAATAAATCTCATAATACACCTTCTTTATTTAAATTTATTCAAAAGCCTGCATGCCTTTATAACATGCTTTGCCAGTATAGCCGTCGTAACAGAGCCGACCCCTCCGGGAACAGGAGTAATCATGCTTGCTTTGTCAACACATTCATCCGTTTTTACGTCACCTGTCATATTTCCATCTTCGTCCACATTTATTCCAACATCTATTACAACTGCACCGTCCTTTACAAATGTGCCGTCCACCATTTGTGATTTTCCGATTGCAGCAATTAATATATCAGCATTTCTTGTTATATCACTTAAATTTTTTGTTTTGGAATGACAAACAGTAACAGTTGCATCCTCCTTCAGTAAAAGCATGGCCATGGGCTTGCCTACCACCATGGATCTGCCAAGTACAACAGAATTGCTTCCCTTTAAATTAACCTTGTTATATTTTAATATTTCCATAGCAGCCAGAGGTGTGCATGGCGGAAATCCTGTTTCATCACCTTCATAAACCTTTGCGGCATTTATAGGATTAAAGCAGTCTATGTCTTTTTCAGGTGTGATAATAAATTTAACATCATCCTCATTGATTTGCTTCGGAAGAGGTCTGAACAGAAGTATGCCGTGAACAGATTCATCATCATTTATTTTTTTAAGTTCTGAAGCAAAATCCTCCTGACTGATATCTGCAGGCAAATTAAAAACCTCACACAATATATTGCATGCTTCCATTCTTTTTAATGCCGCTCTTTCATAAGCCAGATCGTCTTCTCTTTCTCCCACTCTTACAATCATAAGCTTGGGATTTATACCTTCTCGCCTGATTTCTTCAGCCGCTTTTTTAACTTCCTGAGTAATAACGTCCGCAACAACCTTGCCCTTTATTAAATCGCCCATTTTCATCTCCTGTTTTAAATAAAAATAAAATAGTCTTCTAATAGTAGTATATATCAAAAACCTTACATATTACAATATTAAATTGACAACTTGTATCAAATTGATTAACATATATAATAGTCTATAAAAAGGAGCAGGACATGAGTGATTTGAGACAAAATAAAATGGGAACCGAATCCATGACAAAGCTTGTGATAGGTATGTCCCTACCACCTATATTTTCAATGTTTATACAAGCTATGTACAATGTGGTTGACAGTATATTCGTAGCAAAAATAGGAATGGAGGCATTGACGGCAGTATCTCTTGCATTTCCCATGCAGCAAATTCTGGTTGCACTGTTTGTGGGAACAGGAGCAGGCACATCGTCAATTATTGCGAGACGACTTGGGGCGGGAGACATGGAAACGGCAAACAAGGCTGCAAGCCACAGCATCGTAATAAGCATAATTTATTCCGTTATAATGGTGTTCACAGGGGTATTTTTCACTGATTTCTTTGTTTCTATTTTTACGGATGACCCATATTTACATATTTTAACCTCACAGTATTTAAGAATAATATTGATTTATTCATTCAGCAATTTCATATATCACGCAGGCATGTCAATACTTCAGTCTACGGGAAACACCATGACACCCATGCTGGCTCAGTTAGCAGGAGCCATAGCCAATATTATACTTGATCCCATAATGATTTTCGGGCTCCTGGGATTTCCGGCAATGGGCGTAGAAGGCGCGGCATACGCAACAGTTATAGGACAGCTCGTATCTCTGATTATAATTTTCTATGTATTTAAAAAGGATACGTCAATAGAAGTGAAACTCAGGGGTTTTAAATTTGAAAAAGCAATTTTAAAGGATATATTTTCTGTTTCATTGCCTGCAATTGTAATGCAGTCCTTAGCCTCCGTAATGATAAGCGGACTGAACATAATATTGATATCCTTCAGCGAAGCTGCGGTATCCGTCCTTGGAATATACTTCAAGCTTCAGTCCTTCGTATTTATGCCGGTGTTTGGTATGATGCAGGCACACAGGGCAATTATAGGATACAATTTCGGTGCAAAAAATAAAGAAAGAGTGTTAGGCTCCTTAAAAACTACACTCATATTTTCTTTGCTCATTATGGTTTTGGGAACACTTATTTTTCAGTTCTTCGCAGAGCCCATGCTCAAATTGTTTGACAGCAATGAAGAAATGATGAGCATAGGTATTAAAGCACTTAAAATCATAAGCTGGACATTTGCTCCAGCCGCTGTCGGTATAACAATAAGCTCCACATTTCAGGCATTTGGCAGAGGAATTCTCAGCTTACTCATTTCATTTGCCCGACAATTGATAGTGCTGCTGCCTGCTGCCTATATCTTATCAAAAATAGGCGGTCTGGATTTGTTCTGGTATTCATTTACTATTTCAGAGGTTGCTGCATTTTTAATTGCTGTTCCTGCTATAGTATATTATATGAAATCCATATTTAATCAATGGAACAATCAATCATTGTAAACAGCAAAATGGATGTGGTCCTCCCATTTTCCGTTAATCTCAAGGTAGCGTTTTGAAAGGCCCTCCTTCTCAAAGCCGAGCTTTTCCATTACCTTGAGAGACCGTGAATTTCTGGGAACCACATTTGCTTCTATCCTGTGAAGCTCAAAATCATCAAACATTATCTTAACCGTTCTTTTTATGGCTTCCGTCATATAACCCTTATTTATTTCGTCCTTATCCAATTTGTATCCTAAAAAACATGATTTGAAATTTCCCATAATTATATTGCTGTAGCACACATTGCCTATGAGCTTATTGTCATCCTTTTTGATAATCCAGAACCTCACCAGGCTTTTATCCTTAAACATGCCATATTCAGTATTGAGCTTTCTCTTATGGTATGACAAGGTGTAGAAATCTCTCGGATGCTTCGGCTCCCATTCGCTGAGAAAGCTGTGGTTTCTTTTATAGTAATCCAGAACTTCCGACGCACTGTTTGGTTTCATAATCCGTAAATATAATCTGTCTGAATCGTATCTTGTTTGTGTGAACATATTTTTTCTCCTTATTAAATTGGGGACATTCCTCTTACCCTCAAAGTATTTCCCTATAGAAAGAGGTGTGTCCCCTTTCCTATGACTTTTTAATTCTATATGTCTCATAAATATAAGTCAACTATTTTACTTTACTATATATTTTTTTTGTGATAGTATAATAAAATATTGGAAAGTTAACGTGTGAAAGGATGAGTTTCTTGGTTAAAAACAATAAAATATTTTTAATATTTACTTTGTTTTATTTATACATTACTATCGCACTCTTTGAAAGCACTAAGGGCAACTTCATTCCCTTTTTTATGGAAGAGTTTAATATAAGCAACAGTACCATAAGCTTAATCCTGAGCATAAATACGGTTGGAGCCATAATAGGAAGCTTTGTGGCAGGACAACTGTGTGAAACCAGGGGTCACAAATTTGTATACATAGTCGGCTCGGTAATTTCAACAATTGCAGTATTGATTGCTCCGTTTACCCGCAGTGTATTTACTCTGGCACTGTTCAATTTTATGTTCGGACTGGGAAGATCATGCATAGCCATAGGTGTCGATTCGATGGTGCCTGCGCTTTCCGTAGGATTTGAATCCATACTTATGAACATAACTCATTTCATGTACGGAATGGGAAGCTTCGCAGGACAAAGTGCTGTCGGAGTATTGCTGTCCCGCAGCATCGGGTGGAGAAGCATATATCTTTATCTGCTCATATTTTTCGTAATAGCAACAATAATTTCTCTTATTGTTAAAATGCCCAATGTACAGATTAAGAGTGAAAAGACGTATAAGAAAGAGGACTTTTATAAAAATCCATATGTCTATATGCTCATCATAGCTCTTACATTCGGATTGATATCCGAAAGCGTGGTACTGACATGGTTCATAAGCTACATGAGAGGAACCTATGGACTTGATCCGGCAGGAGCCGCAAAATATGCATCCGTTTATTTTTTACTGTTCGCTCTTGGAAGGCTGCTCGGGGGCTTTGTACTGAACAAAACCGGCAATATAAAGGGTCTTGCAGCATCCTTGGCCATAAGTGCGGTCTTTATCATAACAGGCTTGCAGACAAGAAGCAACGGACTCATATTAATAGCGATATCCGGACTGTTTATGTCCATAACCTTCCCTACCATGATGGTTATAATAAGCTCAGTATTTAATCAGAACTCTTCATATGCAATAGGCTTTATTGTCACCATAAGCAACATACTGAATGTAATAATGTTTAATGTTATCGGTGCATTAAATGATATTTTAGGAACATACCGGGCTTTTTACACTGCTCCCATCGCTCTTGTGTGCTTTGTAATTATGCTTGTATTGATAATGATAAAAAGAAAAAAAGAAAATATAAATCAGATTTAAATTTGGAGGATTAAATGTCATTAGAAAAATTAATAATACCCGAAGGCTATATGAGTAAGCTTTCACTTTTAGAAACTCAGATAGCAATTAAAAAAATAAAGGATTTTTTTGAATCAGAGCTTTCAAAAAACCTTTCTCTCATAAGAGTATCGGCTCCGCTGATGGTAAGACCCGAATCAGGTCTCAACGATGATCTGAACGGTGTCGAAAGAGCAGTTCGCTTTGATATGCTTGAAACAAAATATGATGTTGAAATAGTGCAGTCCCTGGCTAAGTGGAAGAGAATGGCTCTCGGAAGCTACAGATTTGATGCGTATACAGGTCTTTATACAGATATGAACGCTATCAGAAGAGATGAAGATTTAGATAACATACATTCCATTTATGTCGACCAATGGGACTGGGAAAAAATAATAAAAAAAGAAGACAGAAATAAGGATACCTTAAAATATATAGTGAAGCAAATATACAGCGCGTTTAAAGCCACAGAAAAACATCTGGAAAGCCTCTATCCTTTTTTAAGAAACGAAATGCCTGAGGATATTTATTTCATTACAACCGAGGAGCTTTTACAGCTTTATCCCGACAAAACTCCGAAGGAAAGAGAATATCTGATAACAAAGGATAAAAAAGCAGTATTCCTGATGGAGGTAGGTAAGAAATTATCTGACGATACAATCCACGACGGTCGTGCTGCCGATTATGATGACTGGAGTTTAAACGGCGATATACTGTTTTATTTTTCAACATTGGATATTGCACTGGAGCTGTCATCAATGGGTATCAGAGTTGACAAAGAAGCTCTGATGAACCAGCTTAAAGAAAGAAATCAGATGCATAAAGCCGACTTCCCATTCCATCAGGATGTGATAAACGAAAAAGTACCTTTCACCATAGGTGGCGGTATCGGACAATCAAGAATGTGCATGTACTTCCTTCAAAAAGCACACATTGGAGAAGTTCAATCCGCAGTATGGCCCGAAGACATGATAGAACTGTGCAGAAAAAACGAAATACACTTGCTGTAGACGCAAAACGGGACACTGATATGTCCCGTTTATTTTTCTTTTAATCTTTTTACAGCATCAATACTAATGTTTTCTATTGCTCTCAATTGATGAATAGCTAATTTATTCAATAGTATAATTCTTTCCGACTGAGCTTTTCCTTGTTCAATTAAAATTGCATTATAGCTTTCCATATTTGACAAAACCAATAACTGATTTAATGTAGCATAATCCCTTATATTTCCGATTTTACCCGGATTACTGTCTCTCCATTGCCTGGCGGTTATTCCAAACAAAGCTACATTTAGTACATCTGCTTCGTTAGCATACGTCATCGAAATCTGATAGGGAGTTAATTCTGCCGGAATCAAATTTTCTTTGATAGCATCTGTATGGATTCGGTAGTTTATTTTTGAAATTTCACGATTCAAATTCCAGTTCAGAGAAAGCCTGCTGCCTTCATCACTCTTGATCCTTTTATAGTCTTTGATAATATAGAGCTTAAACTCTGCGGATATCCACGATGCAAATTCAAAAGCAATGTCAGAATGTGCAAAAGTTCCGCCATAACGTCCTGATTTAGATATGATGCCGATGGCATTTGTATTTTCTATCCATTTTTGCGGAGATAATGTGAAAGCATTATAACCAGCTTCTTTTTTAAACCTATCGAATTCGATAGGTTTAAAATCTTTATTATGCAATTGCTCCCATAATCCTAAGAACTCAATAGTATCTTTGCCTCTCATCCAATTATTAATAACAATAAACGGTTCATCACTTTTATATCGCGCAATGTCTGTAAGAGATATAAACTCATCCTTAAAATCTTCTGTATAAATTGCAATATCTAAACCTTTTGCATGAATTGTATCTTTTATTATCTTTTTTACCATACATCCTCCCTCATTATTAATTTTTATCTCGAATATATGTTCTGTCTAATTGTACTGCAATTTCCAAAATAATGCAAGAAAAAAACAAGAACTATAGCCTTGTTTTTATCGTTGATTTTATTGTTTTATATCTGCTTTTAAAACTTTTCACATATGCAGCCTTCTCTTAATTTCCGCTAAGAGCTTTTTGTCTTCGAATATTAAAATTGTCGATAGAGATATTATGCTTGTTACTATGCATATGAGGGATGGGTACAGGACGCTCAGTCCTCCCGTAAATATGAATATTATGGGGATTATGCCGAACAGTCCGTCAATGATTATGTATACGATGTAATCCTCTATGTAAAGCTTCAGCACCTTTGAGATAACCGCCATTGAAATCATGGCAAAAAAACATACAAATGGTATAACGTAGCTTATGGACCAGCTTCTCCATCCGATCAGAAAATCCCAGATAACGGCTATTACGGATATCAGCATTACCTGATATATTATGTTTTTGTGAATGTTTTTTCGTTTGTTGATTGCAGTAGTCAGACTTGCCCATACCGAACCAAGACCTCCCAATACGAATACCGACCAGGCTCCCCAATCATCAAGAAGAATGTTTAAAGCAACGGTTGTGCTTCCTATTATAATCGAAGCCAACAGCAGTATCTTAAAAAAGAGGCTGTTCTCCTTATATACAAATGTAATTTTAGGAAAAACCTCATCCTGAGATTTATCTCCCTTAAGTGTTTCCTGACAAAGAGGACAATCCTTTCTGTTACCTACAACTTCAACCTTACAATTATTACAATATTTCACCTTGACACATCCTATTCTTCATTTACTATGTTTGATTCTATTATAACCGGCAGACCTAAGGCTGCAAGCTGTTTGAAAAATCGCCTTTGTACCTCCGTGCTGACAAACGCGGATGTAAAGCTTATTCTCAGCTTGTTCTCATAGGAGCACATGCATGCCTGCAGCTTATTTGTGCTGACAAATATATCGAATGATGATATGAACTGCTTTATTTCATCCGGAACATCAACTCTTCCCACATTTGACAATGTTGAAGTATAGCTTCTGTCCACAATGCTGTTGGCTATCTTCAGAGCTATATCCTTTATAAACAGGGGAATTGCCCTGAGCAGGAAATTGTGCTCCAGTGATGAAAGATTGTTTATTCTCTTAGCCAATACTTCCGCCGTCAGATTTTCCCTGAATTCATTTTTCAAATGCTCAATTACTTCCTGCAGCTCACCGCTTCCTGATGAAAAATTATAGCTTACGTTAATAACTCCGAAAAAGTTTCTTGCGGTTTCCGAATGAAAATAGTTTCTTAAATTAACGGGTATGCTTAAAACAACTGATCTCTTTTTATGCCTCAGCGGAATATCTTCGTTTATGGCACACATCAATATTGCCGCTAAAAAAATAGTCAGAGATGTGTTGTATTCTTTTACCTTTTGTATTATAGCATCTACGGGAATAATTCCTTCAATTACGCTTATTCTGTATTCCGGAATTTTCATCCCGCGAATCTTGTATGCCTTTACCTTCTTCTTTTTAATGTCGGATGCCGGAGTTGAATAATATTTCTGAAAGCTGTCATCCATTTTCTGAGCCGCAGATGCTTTTATATCAAGAAGGGGGACCTTATCTTTAAATTTATATTCATATTTTATGGTTATGTAATGGAATACAAGTGTTTTAAAGAATTGAAGTGCTCCTGCTCCGTCAGACAAAGCGTGGTATACTTCAAAGTTTATCCTCTTCTTATAATACATAACTCTGAAAAGCAATGTTTTATTGTTTCTGTCATACAGCGGTGAGCATGGCGGCAGATTTTCCTCCTCCACCACGGGCTTGAAATGACTTGCTTCGAAATAGTACCAGAATACGCCGCTTTTAATTATTGATTTATACAGAGGGAATGCATCTACCGTTATATTCAAAGCATTTTGCAGCACATTTTTATCCACATTATCATACAACTCACATGCAAACCTAAAAACCTTTGTATCGCTTTTTTTGCTGTTAGGAGGAAAGATTTTTGCTGCGTTATCTAATTTTTTCCAATCCTTGACTTTTTTATTTTTCAATTACTTCACCCCGTTGCCTGTTGAGAAAACTGTTTATAATTTCATAGCTTAACCCCACCTGAGGGAATCTCAGGGGCAGGGCGAAATAGCCATGAAGTGCGTCCTTAATCCTGTATATTAAAACATAGTTTCCTGATTCTCTGAGCATCCTGCCGTATTCCTCTCCTTCATCCCTGAGCGGACAATATTCTGCCGTTATAATCAGTGTATCCGGCTGCTCTGATAAATTCTTTGCCAAAAGCGGTGAAAAATACGGGCTTTTCAAATCTTCTTTTTTACTTATATATAAATCCATATAGTCATTAATTCTTTTAGCCGTAAGCAAATATTCCGTACCATAATCATGGACAGACTGAAACGGTGAATTTTCGCTGTGGTCATTGCTTGTGGCGGGATAGAGCAATATCTGGCTGTCAACCTTAAATTCATTGCGTTCCTTCGCCAGAAGAGACAGAGATGCAGCCAAATTCCCGCCTGCACTATCACCTATAAGCGTAACTCTTTTGTTATTAACCTCTTTGTTGGTAATAAAAAGCTTTGCAACCTGGTAGCAATCCTCCAGTCCTGCCGGAAACGGATGCTCCGGAGCAAGACGATAATCAACAGACACCACCTTGTGATTTGTCATCTTAGCCATATTGGAGCAGATTCTGCTGTAGCTGTCAATGTTGCCCGTAACCCATCCGCCTCCGTGAAAGAACAACAAAACAGGAAACTCTCCTTCTCCGTCAGGCAAAAAAATCCTAACCGGAATCGCATGTCAGTCTGAATCCACGGCACAATCCCATGTATTGTATAAGGGCTTAAATGATTTGTTGGCTAAATTAACCAGGCTCCTGTATTGCAAATAATTTTTCTTTATATCGATATCCCTGTAAGATATAGCTTTCAACGCCGCTCTTACCACTTTATTTATGGCCATAGAAACCTCTGTTTATTAATTTACATGTATTACATCATATCTGAGCCGAGTGCAGCGCAAGCGAGCTTGCATTACCGAGGTGATGGTATGATATATGAATTATATATATAAAAAATATGTGTGTCTACTAAATATTTGAATTTCTAAACCATAATTTTAATTTATTTTTAATTTGTT
>JAFACY010000041.1 GCA_023425285.1 Bacillota bacterium | reverse complement strand
AAGAATCTCTATATTCATACGGCTGCTAAATGATTAAGAATATTATGCTTCCTGAGCCGTCATTAACAATCTTTTCAATAGATTTTTTAAGCTTCTTTCTGGCATTTTCAGGCATTGCCGTAAGCTTGGATTCAAGCTGCTCATCAACTAAGCTGTACATTGTCTTGCCGAATATTTCGGCATCCCAGATGCACTCCGGATTATCCTTCATCTGCTCTGCCAGATGATTTATCAGATCCTCACTTTGAGCCTTGGTGCCGATTATAGGCGCTACCTCGGTATTGATGCCTGCATTGAAAATATGAAGCGACGGTGCCTTAGCCTTGATTTTTATGCCGTACCTGCTGCCTTCCTTGAACACCTCAGGTTTGTCAATAACCATATCCGATATGCCCGGTGATACGTAGCCATAGCCGTTTGTCTTTGCATCATTGATGGCTGCTTCAACACGTCTGTAGCTGTCCTTAGCCTTTGACAAATCACCTATGAGCTTAAGTATCTGATGCTCACCAGTAATTTCTTCTCCCGATAATTCACTGATAACCTTGTAATAATACGAATTATCCAGGTCAATCCTCATATTTATGCTTCCCGAACCAAGCTCGATATCCTTCACATAAAAATCGTCTATGAAGTCATTTTCCGAAGAGAATATATCGTCAGCACTGAAATCGCTCAGCTTATAGTAATCTTCAAAATCGTTTCTCAGCGTATCAATTAAATCCTTCTTCAACGAATAGTCATAGGTAAGTCCGTCAAACCATTTTGGCAGCTCAACATTAATTTCCTTAATCGGGAATTCATATAACACGTCTTCTAAAACCTTATCTATATCCTCTGTCTGTAAATTCATCAAATCCATTACCTGAACAGGTGCATCATATTTTTCTTTTAACTGAACCGATAGGGCCTTAGTATTTTCATCGTGAGGATGAGTAGTATTTAATATGATTACGAATGGTTTATCAATTTCTTTCAATTCCTTAACTACTCTTTCTTCTGCCATAATGTAATTGTCTCTGTTAATGTCTGTTATGCTTCCGTCAGTGGTAATTAAAATTCCTATTGTGGAGTGATCTTTAATTACCTTTCTCGTTCCTATTTCAGCCGCTTCAGCAAAAGGAATGGGGTCCTCGTTCCATGGTGTGCTCACAAGTCTTGGTATTTCACCCTCCATGCTGCCGATTGCGCCCGGAATCATGTAGCCTACGCAGTCAATTAATCTTACCTTTGCATTTACATTATCCTTGAATGTTACCTTTACCGCATTGCCCGGTACAAATTTCGGTTCTGTCGTTGTGACAGTCTTGCCTGTACCGCTTTGCGGCATTTCGTCTTTAGCTCTTTCCCTTATGTAGTCATCCTCTATATTCGGCAGCATAACATTTTCAGAAAATTTTCTGATAAAGGTCGATTTTCCTGTTCTGACAGGTCCCACTACGCCTAAATATATTTCGCCCTTCGTTCTTCTTGCTATATCCTCATATATATCTAAATTAGTAATAATAATCCCTCCTCCTGCGAAATATGCAATATCGTATACAATTAATTTATATGCCTTGTTCACTTTCTTTATTCCATAATATTCAAAAATTTATTTTAATATGAACAGAAAATACAACGGAAATAACTGAATGTAATTTCAGAAAAAGCACATAATATTTATATATTTAAACAAGGAGAGCACTATGAGCAAGCACAATTCAGAAGATAAAAGAGATACAATCAATAAAATGAAAAATGATATTAAGAATACAGAGAAAAATTACAGAGAAACAGAAAAACTGATGGATCAGATTTACGACGAGGTTATAAGAACCGACCTCCAGATTAAAAATATGAAAAAAGAGCAGTCTTTAAAAAGCATGAAAAAAGATATTGACAACGAATACGATAAGGAAAATAATTTTAAAAATAATATGAAGTAAAATTTGAACAAAACAATTATTTTTTACGTCTAATATACAAAGGAGGTTGTATTGATGAAGAAAATAATTGTTTTTTTGATGTTGATAATTCTGAGCTTGATGGCTGTAGGCTGCAGTCAAAGTCCTGCTGATAACATAGGTGCATATACCACTGTTATAGACAGACTGTACGGTGAAGACAGCGGTTTAAACGGTGAAATAAAATATATTGCGATTGATACATCATTAATAAAAAACTTGACAGATGAACAAAAATCCATATTATTAAAAGAGATTGAAAAATACGGATATCCCGTTCTTGATATGACATTTGAGGAGCTTCAGGATAACGGCTACATTGAGGATTTATATTTCAAGGAAGGTATGTTGTTCAGGTTGGAAGATGAACCTATAAACGGAAACAGTATAACAATGGATGCCTCCAAGTGGCGTTCAGGTAAAGGTGCAATAGGTTATGATGGTTTAAAGGTTGAATATAAAAACGGAGAGTGGAAAATTACAAGACCGGGAAGTTCCTGGATAAGTTAATTTTAATCACTATGAAAGGAGAATTATTATGAAAAAAATTTTAATAGTATTAAGCTTGGTTATGGTTTTTGCTTTGTCAGGCTGTACCTCAGATTCAAATAAACTTCCGGCTAAAGACCCTGATGTTATTGGCTTAATTTACAAGGTAGATACTGAAAGTCAAAGAATCTTGGTAGTATCTGATATAGAAAATATAGATATTACATATGACGAATGGTTTGAAGCAGGAAAATATGCCGTTTTTTTCAAAGTTACAGAAGATACAAAGATTAATGATAACGGCACCATAAAGGAGTTCTCTTCACTAAAAGAAGGACAGAAGGTCGCGGTTTGGCATACAGGAATATTAGCCGAATCCTACCCTATGCAGGGAGAAGCCGTTTATGTGAATATAATTGATTTAGAACAGCCCAAGGTCAGCTCACGCTGACCTTTTTATATAATACATTAACAACACAAGCGATATTGCAATGCCTGCAGTGCTGATGAAAAACGGAGCTTGAATGCCTATTTCCTGTAAAGCAAAGCCGCCTATTATGGGACCGATAAAAGCTCCCATATTTGCTCCCATTGACAATTTGCCTACGGCGCTTCCTCTTATTTCTTCCGGTATGTCTTCAACAAAGACACTGTCTATTGTTACACCAAAAAAGGATGATACAATGTAGTATGCTGTCCAGACCAGTCCATATAAATATATATTATTCGCATAAGGAAGTATCAGTAAAATAATCAGCAGCATACCTATGGAATAAGATAACGCCTTTCTGCTCCCGATATTATCACTGATTTTACCTATCATTGGATATGCATATGCGATTATTACCGAAGGAATCAAAAATGCAACTCCTATTTCAAGCAAATCCGATTTAAATCTTCTTTGCAGGTATAAAACAAAAATTGAAAAAATACTGCTGGTAAATATTCTGACAAATGCATTGAATAAAATAATTTTATTTTTTAAGACAGGCAGAGAAACATTAATATTATCATTATTGATTACTGTCTTAGTCTCTTTTATATTAATTACTGAATAAACAACTGCAATTATTGAAGCAGCAGTACATATCAGAAATAATTTCGACCACCCATCCTTCAATTCGGGAACATTCAAGACGTAAAAGCATAACAGTACTCCCAACAAACCGCCCTTTTCAGAATAGCTGTCCACTTTGCCGAAATTACCTGCATTCTTTTTCATATTAAAATCAGCAACCATGCTGTATGAAGAAATGCCGACGAAGACCGCAGCAACGGACTGCAACCCTCTCCCCATGTAAATCATGGATAAGACCTCTGCATTTGAATATATATAATATGACAATGCGTAGAAAACCAAGCCTGAAACAAATATGGATTTTCTGCCTATTTTATCCGATATATGACCTATTAAAGGGCGTATGATGACCAGTCCCAGTGAAAACACGGAAAAAAGCCCTGTTATCTGCAATGGAGTCAGTCCCAGTTCAGATGTATACATTGGCATCAAGACACTCATTACAGCCGATGGCAATGATATTAACAATAACGGCAATGATAATTTCTTTAAAAACGATTCACTTTCTATCAAGACTTTATTCCCCCATTATTTATTTAGTTGATGAAATTCTTCCCTCAATATGTCCATGAAAACATCATCATAAAATTTCCCCTTTAAATAATATGATTGTCTTCTTCTGCCTATTTCCTTAAAACCAACCTTTTTATAGCAGCTTATTGCCCCTTCATTAAACGAAAAAACTTTTAGCATGATATTGTTCAGATTCAAATAATTAAAGCCATAATTCAGCAAGATGTTAAGAACATCCTGCCCGTAACCCTTATTGCGGTTTTCCTCATCTCCTATAAACAACCCTACCTCAGCACATTGCCTAGATTGATCTATAGCCTGAATTCCGCAATTTCCGATTAATTTATCATCCTCTGCTCTGATTATTGCAAATTGGCTCTGGCTCGAATTTTGAGAAAGCCATTCCCTCTCTCCTTCTAAGGATACTACCCTGTTGGATGTACCAATCCCATCTGTTACAGCAAAATCATTAAGCCATTTAACATAAATTTCCGCATCCTCAACATTCATAGGTGATAAATAAATCCTTTCACCGACTAACTTCTTATAATATTTCATTTTCTCCCTCTCCCGTTATTATTCTCTGTTTACTCCATTCTGCCCCATTTCATTTCTTCACCGTCTGCATCATATTTCTTTCTTTTTGCGGTTATTTCTTCGATTTCTATTTTGTAAATATTTACTGCTCTCATGATTGAGCCCGCTGCTATATTAAATAAATCCATTTTTCCCGATACATATTTTTC
>JAFACY010000002.1 GCA_023425285.1 Bacillota bacterium | reverse complement strand
AATGGCATTAGGTAAAAAACTATTTAGGTTATATGATATAAAGGACCAATACTATTCAGGTAAGGCATATTATACCAATACAATTCCCGGTGGAGCATGCAGGGGTTACGGGTCTCCCCAGGCTCATGCCATAACAGAAATAAACATTGACAATGCAGCTAAGGCACTAAATATGGATCCATGCGAATTTAGGCTTATCAATCTTGTTGAAGAAGGTGCAAAGGACCCTTCCGGAGCTACAGACATTGGTAACGCAAAGGTAAAAGAATGTGTCAAAATCGGAATGGAATCCTTCAATTGGAAAGAAAGAAGGGCCAATGCCAAATTAAAAAATACAAGTCGCTATGCCTATGGAGTAGGAATGGCCTGTGGTACTCATGGCAATGGATATACAGGTGCTTTTGCTGACTATACAAGTGTGGATATGACGCTTTTCGCTGACGGAAGTGCATATGTAAAAATAAGTTTACATGATTTAGGGTGCGGGACTGTAACGATTATGCAACAAATCGCTGCAGAAGCGCTGGATATAGAAATAGAAAAAGTAAAGGTAACTGAAGCTGATACACTCATGACACCGGAAGATTCAGCCGGCACCCAGGCAAGCAGGGTTACATTCGTCTGCGGGGCTGCGGTAAAAGAAGCAGGTGATAAGTTAAGACAAAGAATGGTAGATACATTCTGCAAGCTGAAAAATGCAAGAACCGAAGAAGTAGAAACATCACGCGGATATATCTATATAAAAGGTACCGGCGAAAAATATAAATATTCAGAAATAATTAAAGAACATGAGAAAAGTTATCAAAGTGGAATGAGTATATTTGTAAAATATAAGGCTCCTGTCAATCCTGCATCCTTTGCAGTATTCTTCGCAGAGATAGAGGTTGATAAATATACGGGTTTAGTAAATATTGTGGATTGTTTAGCAGTTCATGATATAGGAAAGTCCATAAATCCTATGCTTGTTGAAGGACAAATCCAAGGTGGAGCACAATTTTCTTTAGGCATGGCACTTATGGAAGATATTGAAATTGATAGTAATGGGATTGTAAAATCAACTAATTTTTCAAAATATCATATCATAAATTCCACATCAATGCCTGATGTAAAAATATTGACTGTAGAAGGTAATGAGCCTTTCGGACCTTATGGAGCCAAGAGTGTGGGAGAGATGGCAACTGTAGCACCGGCGCCGGCAATATTAAATGCAATTAACCATGCATTAGATTTAAATATTACCAGTTATCCGGCATCGCCGGAAGTGATTATAAGAGAATTAAAAAAGAAAAATATATAGATAAGAGAGGTTAATTAAATGGAAGAGCTGATACTGGATGGCAAAAATCTGACTCTGCAGAATATACATGATGTCGCAAAAAATAACAGAATTGTTAATATTGAAGAAAAAGCTTTAGAAAGAGTAGCATGTGCACGACAAATATTGTTTGATATGGCTGCATCAGGCAAACCGGTTTATGGCTTAAACAGGGGAGTTGGCTGGAACAAAGATAAGGAATTTGATAAGGATTTCTTTGAAACATATAACAGAAACTTATTAAATAGCCATAGCTTAGGGGTAGAACCTTATCATACTGATGAAGAAGTAAGAGCAATATTGCTTATCAGACTTAATAAAGCGTTGGTTGGGTCTACAGGAATTTCTGTAGAAATATTAAATTTGTATAAAGAATTTTTAAACAGAGGTATACATCCTTGTATACCAAAAAGAGGGTCTATCGGAGAAGCAGATATAACAACTCTATCTCATATCGGATTATGCTTCATAGGGGAATGGAAGGTCAGCTACAAGGGTAAAGTAATACCTTCAATAGATGCATTGAAAGCCGAAGGTATTGAAACTGCTGTTTTGGGACCCAAAGATGGTCTGAGCATTGTCTCCTCAAATGCTCAAGGTGAAGCCATGACATTCATTGTTATAAAGGAGATAGAAGAATTAATTTCAATGTCCAATTTAATTTATTGTATGAGTATGGAAGGATTAAACGGGGTAGTCCAATCATTAGATAAAAGAGTAAATGAATTAAGAGGCTTAAATGGTCAGATACAGTCTGCCGAGCAATGCCGTAAATTTTTACAAGGAAGCTATTTAAATGAACCTCATAAGGATAGAGCCTTGCAGGATGCATTAAGCTTCAGGGGGGCATTTACAATAACCGGTACTGTTATTGATGCGTTAAATTTTGTAAAGGAAAACCTTTTGATTGGTATAAATTCAACAGACGACAATCCTTGTATTATTTATGATGAAAACAGGACATCGGTAAGTTCCAATTTTGAAACTACAACTTTAGCGGTCGGTGTTGAGATGCTGGCTACTGCATTATGCCATCTTTCCAAAGCATCCTGTTACAGAATGATAAAATTGGCAGATCCTGAGTTTACTAAACTGTCTAGATTTTTAACACCATGTGACGTTAAGACAATAGCATATGGAACTATACAAAAAACATATACTTATTTGGATACTGAAAACAGAATGCTTGCAAATCCATCATCTATGGACTTCTATTCCTTGGCCGGAACCATAGAAGATCACGCCAGCAATCTTCCGCTTGCAGCGGATAAGGTAATGAAGATTATCGACAATATAAAATATATAATTGGAATTGAAGCCATTCACGCAGCTCAGGCAATAGATTTAAGAGGAGATATAAAGTTAGGAGAAACAACAAAATTAGCCTATGATGAATTCAGGAAGTTTGTAACATTTTTAGATAAGGATAGAAATTTAAGTGTTGATATTAAGAAGGCATATGAATTTATAAATTCCGGAATACTTCTGAATATCATCAACAATAGCCTGTAAAAAAAAGTTGTAAAATACAAACTATTTATCATTTGTATTTCAAAATAAAAAAAGAGGAGTAGAAAAGTGATGGATTCTAAAATCAAAGAAAAGAAACAAATACGTATGGGGGTATTCCTCCCGGCATTTCTATTTGTTGGTGGGGCGGCATTATTAGGAATTGTAAACAATAAGGCATTAGCTGATACTGCCTGGGCATTTTTTCATTGGTCTCTTAGTACATTTGGTTGGCTATACCAAATAGCAAGTATTGTAGGATTATTAGTTGTACTTGTTATTATGTTTTCTAAATTGGGTAGTGTTCGGATTGGCGGGAAAGATGCAAAACCAAAGTTTAGTATGGCTACTTGGTTTGCGATGGCGTTAACCGGTGGAGTTGCAACAGGAATTGTTACATGGGGAGTTAATGAACCATTAATCTATTTCGGAAATGTTTGGGGAGAATTAAGTACATTGGGAATAGAACCGCAATCAGCTGAAGCAGCAAGATTTGCAATGGGAAGAGTGATTTACAACTGGACATTTGTACCTTATGCCATGTATGCCTTAACAGGACTTTTAACTGCTTATGTATATTTCAATAAAAAAGAGAAACTTGCCGTAACATCAACTTTAAAACCTTTATTTGGTGAAAAGATAACTAAGGGTGTTTGGGGAGATGTAGTTGATACTTTATCAATGCTGGCAATTACTTTAGGGTTAACATCAGGTTTAACAATGTGTATAACACTTGTAACAAGTGGATTGAACT
>JAFACY010000296.1 GCA_023425285.1 Bacillota bacterium | reverse complement strand
GGTCAATATACTCACTCATTACATCGTTATTGTCGGTTTGTATGGCATAAAAAATCATTTGCTTGCAGTTGTTCAGTAAATATATTAAATTATCAAGCTTTTGTGCCAGCCTGATGCTTATTTCTATATTTTTTATTCCCTTTTCATATTCTCCTATAGAAATAAAATATCTGCCTGCCAGATAGGAGGCTTCCATCTTTATTTTAATGTATTCGGTGTCTAAATTGTCAATGACGGTCAGATCCTTCTCTATATTTCTGAGCTCTGATTCGATGTCAGAAATATTTGAAGAATCAAGAACATCCATTGATTCCGGCGACAGAGACGGATACGCCTCATGGTACATTGTATAATAATCGGTCAGATTTTCGACCTTGCTTTTTAGGTTTGTATAGTTGTCCTTGTAATCTGAATTAATAGTATTTTTAAGCTCTGAAATTTCTTTGAGAAGCTTTTTCGTTTTAATCTCCGGCTCAATATTCAAATCACTTTTCAATATGTCTGAAAGCTCACGGTAAAGCCTGATTGCCTTGTTGTAGTCTTCGGACAATGCATATATTTTCATTAAATAGCGATAGTTTTTCTCATTATAAGGGTCATTTTTCAATAAAATATTTCCGTATTTTTCTATACTGCTGTAGTCACTTATACTGATGAGCTCATTGATTTTGTTATGTATTGATCTGATGTAAATTTCTTTATAATAATCTCTTTTTTCCTGCATCCAGCTCTCAAAATCATAGCAGTTCTTTACAGAAAAATTAAGCAGAAAATCACCGTCATACAGATTAACTGCATTTTCTTCTGTAATATTGTCCACATCTGATTCAATTGCAAAATCATCTGAAAATTCTATAATTGATTTTGAATTGGAAAAAATATTTTCAGATGTGCTCGTCTTTATTTTGTACAGTGCATCTCTCAGATTTTTTCTGCCCGTTTCCTCTCCCGACTCGGACCAGAACACATTGATTGCTTCATCACGGGACACCTTTTTATTAATTATCACATAATAAAACAAGGCCTCCGATTTTTTATACGGGAAGCTTATCAATTTACCATTAAGTTTAACCGAAGGAGTACCAAGCAGCTTTACAGAAATAACATCCATACCTCATACCTCAAATATATTATTTTAATTGTATATTATTTTTGGCTTTTTTTCAAATAAAACATATTCTTTCTCCCTTACGGTCGAAGAAATTGGGTCAATTCATAAAAAAAATTAGGTCTTACACGAATGTAAGACCTAATCACATATTTATAAAAAAACAAGGGGGAGAGGGTATCAATAAGTTTGTACTTATTAACTATAAATTTATTATAAAACTGAAAGCTTTAACTAATCTTAAAAATTTAGACGTTTTTTCGACGGGTTTTGTTGTATAATATATTTAAGATAACGGAGGTGTATTTATGAACAATTTAGACATTTCAAACGCAATGACCATAAAATTGGATGACGTTTTACCGGAATATCCCGTCTTTAAGGAAAACGTAAGAAGGGCTCCAAAGAGAGAGCTTACTCTCAATGAAAGAGAAATTAAGCTTGCATTAAAAAACGCATTGAGGTACGTGCCTGAAAGCTTGCATGAAAAGCTGGCTCCCGAATTTTTAGAGGAGCTGATGACAAGAGGCAGAATTTACGGCTACAGGTTTATGCCCAAGGAAAGAATTTACGGAAAGCCTATAGATGAATACAAAGGAAACTGTGTTGAAGGAAAAGCATTTCAGGTTATGATTGACAACAATCTTGACCATGAGGTTGCTTTGTATCCATATGAGCTGGTTACCTACGGGGAAACCGGTCAGGTGTGCCAGAACTGGATGCAGTATCAGCTGCTGAAAAAATATCTGGAGCAGCTGACGGATGAGCAGACTCTTGCTGTTATGTCAGGTCATCCGTTGGGACTTTTTAAATCACACAAGATGAGTCCACGTGTAATAGTATCCAACGGCTTGATGATAGGGATGTTTGACAATCCTCACGACTGGGCAAAGGCAACTGCTATGGGATGCTCAAGCTACGGACAGATGACTGCAGGGGGCTGGATGTATATAGGACCTCAGGGAATTGTTCACGGCACATTTAATACCTTGATAAATGCAGGCAGAAAGGAATTGGGAATTCCGTCTGACAAGGATCTTGCAGGACATTTATTCGTGACCTCAGGTCTCGGCGGTATGAGCGGAGCACAGCCTAAGGCCATTGAAATTGCTAATGGAGTGGGAATAATTGCCGAGGTTGATTATTCAAGAATTGAAACGAGATTGAATCAGGGCTGGGTGTCAAATGTGACAGCTGATCTTGAAGAATGCTTTGCATCAGCTCAGGAATATAAGGATAAAAAACAAACAATATCAATTGCTTACCACGGTAATATAGTTGATTTGCTGGAATATGCGGTAAACAATAACATACACATAGATTTGCTGTCGGATCAGACATCATGCCACGTGCCCTATGACGGAGGATATTGTCCAAAGGGATTGACATTTGAACAAAGAACTCATATGCTCAATACAAACAAGGAAGAGTTTGTGAAGTTAGTTGATAAAACTTTGGCTGAACATTACAAAGCAGTTAAAACCTTGGTTGACAGAGGAACATATTTCTTTGATTATGGCAATGCGTTTATGCGTGCCGTGTTTGATGCGGGAGTTACGGAAATTGCCAAAAACGGTGTTGATACCAGCGAGGGCTTTATTTTCCCGTCATATGTTGAGGATATAATGGGACCGATGCTCTTTGACTACGGATACGGACCGTTCAGATGGGTGTGCTTAAGCGGCAGTGAAGAAGATTTGAGAAAGACGGATCATGCTGCAATGTCGGTTATAAATCCGGACAGAAGGGGACAGGACAGAGACAATTATATCTGGATAAGAGATGCTGAAAAAAACAAGCTGGTTGTGGGAACAAAGGCGAGAATTCTCTATCAGGATGCTCTCGGCAGAAGAGATATAGCTTTGAAATTTAATGAAATGGTAAGAAATAAAGAAATAGGACCTGTAATGCTTGGCAGAGACCATCACGATACAGGCGGAACTGATTCGCCATACAGAGAAACCTCCAACATATATGACGGCAGCAATGTAACCGCTGACATGGCAGTCCATTGCTATGCGGGAAATGCTGCAAGAGGAATGTCTCTGATAGCACTTCACAACGGAGGCGGAGTCGGCATAAGCAAATCAATAAACGGCGGATTCGGTATGGTGCTGGACGGAAGTGAAAGAGTTGATGAAATACTCATGACGGCTATGCCCTGGGATACCATGGTGGGAGTTTCAAGAAGATCATGGGCGAGAAATGAAAATTCCATAGAAACA
The DNA here is from genome assembly GCA_023425285.1 of Bacillota bacterium. Classification (GTDB taxonomy): domain Bacteria; phylum Bacillota; class Clostridia; order Tissierellales; family Sedimentibacteraceae; genus Sedimentibacter. The sequence goes on along the minus strand of JAFACY010000296.1, from coordinate 2,280 downwards.
ACGATCGAATACAACAAAATGAACAATGGTGACGACCACATAACAATACCTTTTGTTGCATGTGATGAATTAATTGAAAAAACATATAAAAATTACAAGAAATAGTGGAGGAAGAAATGGATAAGATTATTGAATGTGTGCCTAATTTCAGTGAGGGCAGAGATTTACAAAAATTAGAGAAGATACTTGATGTGTTCAGAGGAAGACAAAACGTTAAGCTGCTTGATTATTCAAGTGACGAGGATCACAACAGGACCGTTGTAACCATAGTCGGAGAGCCTGATGCCCTTAAGACTGCCATGGTAGAAGCAATAGGAAAGGCAGTGGAGCTGATAGATTTAACAAAGCACGAAGGTCAGCATCCTCGCATGGGAGCTGTGGACGTTGTGCCCTTCATACCTATAAGAAATGTAGCTGTCGAAGAAGCAGATGCTCTTGCCAAAGAAGTGGCAAAGGAAGCATCCGAAGCCTATGGACTTCCGTTTTTCCTGTATGAAAAATCTGCGTCCGCACCTCACAGAGAGAACCTTGCAAATGTAAGAAAGGGTCAGTTTGAAGGAATGGCTGAAAAAATGAAGGATGAACAATGGATTCCAGATTTCGGTCCACATACAATTCATCCTACGGCGGGAGTAACAGCCATAGGTGCAAGAATGCCGCTTGTTGCATACAATGTGAACCTTGCAACAAATAATCTTGAGATTGCAAGCAAGATAGCTAAAAATGTAAGATTTATGAATGGCGGCTTCAGATACGTCAAAGCTTTGGGCATAGAGCTTGAAGACAGAGGTATAGTACAGGTTTCGATGAACCTGACGGATTACACCAGGACATCAATTTACAGAGTGTTTGAAACTGTAAAGATGGAAGCTGAGAGATACGGAGTTAATGTTGTGGGAAGTGAAATAGTGGGACTGCTTCCGTTGCAGGCTATCGTTGATACGGCAGACTATTATCTGAGACTGGAGAACTTTAATTTCAATCAGGTGTTGGAAACTAGATTGTAGGAGGAATACATGAGTAAAATTATTATAAAGAATGCATCCGAGCTTGTTACCTGCAGGGGCACGGCACCGAAGCACGGCATGGATATGTCCGATATCGGCATGATTAAAAACGGATGTGTCGTAATAGAGGATGATATAATTGTTGATGTGGGAACCACAGATGATATACTGAAAAAATATAATGAGACTGAATACAGGGTTATAGATGCGGAAGGCAAGGCTGTAATGCCCGGATTCATCGATTCACACACACATCTTGTATTCGGAGGCTACAGAGCCGATGAATTTTCGTGGAGACTGAAGGGTGACAGCTACATGTCAATCATGGAACGGGGCGGCGGCATCACGAGCTCGGTGAGAGCTACGAGAAACACTTCTTTAGATGAATTTATTGAAACAGGTAAAAAGCGTCTTGACAAATTGATTGCCATGGGTGTTACGACGGTTGAAGGTAAAAGCGGTTACGGTCTGGACAGAGAAACGGAAATAAGACAGCTTCAGGCAGCAAAAAAGCTGAATGAAATGCATGCTGTTGATGTTGTATCCACATTTTTGGGACCTCACAGCGTATTGCCGGAATACAAGGGCAGGGAAGATGAATTCATTGATTACATGATTGATGTAATGAAGGATGTGGTCAGTGAGAATCTGGCAGAGTTTGCCGATATATTCTGCGAGAAAAATGTTTTTACAGTTGAGCAGTCAATAAGATTTTTATCTGAAGCGAAAAAAATGGGATTGAATCTAAAAATTCATGCCGACGAAATTGTGCAATTAGGCGGAACCGAATTAGCTGTTGAATTGGGATGTACCTCTGCGGATCATCTGCTGCAGGCATCGGACGAAGGTATAAAAATGCTTTCGGAATCAGATACGGTTGCAACCCTGCTTCCTGCAACTGCATTCTGTCTGAAGGAAGAGTATGCGAGAGCAAGAAAAATGATTGATTCGGGATGCGCCGTAGCTCTGGCAACGGATTTTAACCCCGGAAGCTGCTTCACAAATTCTATACCGCTGGTTATAGCACTTGCGGCACTGCACATGGAAATGTCCGTTGAAGAGATAATAACGGCGTTAACCATAAATGCGGCGGCGGCAGTAAGGCGCAGCGATACCATAGGCAGCATAGAAGCAGGAAAGAAAGCGGATATTATAATATTGGAATATCCGTCAATTCATTTTCTGCCCTATCATGCGGCTGTAAACATAGTGGAAACAGTAATAAAAAACGGAAAAATAATAGGAGAATAAAATGAGAAATTTTACATTAAAT
>JAFACY010000284.1 GCA_023425285.1 Bacillota bacterium | reverse complement strand
TTTCTAATCCGTCACAAATTTTCTTTATGAGGACAATTCCGATGTCCTTCCTCTCTATGTCAAAAACACTGTATACCGTTGACGGTGTAATGCCCGATAAATTTGCGAGCCTGTTGACGGCAATTTCTCTTTCGTTACAAATTTCATTAATTCTTCTTAAAACTGCTTCTTTAACATTCATTTTAAACCCCTGATTTAAAAATTGGACTACAAATTTATTTTATCACGCATTCGCAGATGCGTATACGTCATAACGTATATTACCATATTTTATTCAAGAAAACTAATAAAATAATACAAAATACATAGATATTTGGAATAAAATGAATAAATATAAATTATATGAAAACGGCACATTAAGAAAAAAATAAAATATTTATACTTGACAAGATGATATATTTATGGTATTCTTCATTTGGTTAGTTAAAACTAACCAAATGATATGGGCAATTACTTCTTTTGCCCATTAAAAACGAATTATGGTTAGTTTAAGCTAACCTAATATAAATAATCCAAGCGGGGTGATATCTTGAGTAATATTGTAATAATAGGCGGTAATGAAAGAATGGCATGTCAATATGAAGGAATCTGTAAAAATTACGGATGCAAGGCAAAAGTTTTTACCAAGGAGAGCGGAGCACTCAAGAAAAAAATCGGATTGCCGGATCTTTTGGTTCTTTTTACAAATACAGTATCTCATAAAATGGTAATCAGTGCTGTCGGAGAAGCAAAACGCAACAATATACCTGTTGCGCGCGTGCACTCAAGCAGTGCCACTGCTTTATGCAGTGTACTTGAAGAACATCTTTTGAAGCCTGTGGAGGCGTAGTATATGGAGCGTTTTTTGATTGAGCATTGCTCTCCGACTCTGGCGGGCTTAAAGACAGCTAATTTATTCAGTTGTACGGTTGATTCTGTATCTGAATTAAACTTATATTTACATAAGGCTAATGATGAACTTAATAAAAAGGATGTCTTTTTGGAGATATTGCAGCACAGAAACAAACGGGCTGTTATTCTTGTTTACCGTAAGAGCAGACTTCAGAGGGAATTGCAGGATATAAATGTTTCAGACTTTCTTTCATCATATGGCTATGACAATGATTCTGTTGCATATTGTATCGAGCGTTTAAAGAAACGATTTGAATACAGTGACAGCTTTCCACATGAAATAGGAGTATTTCTGGGATATCCCCTGGAGGATGTCATCGGATTTATTGAAAATGGCGGTAAGAACAGTAAATTTTCAGGATTCTGGAAGGTTTACAGCGATGAATACAGCGCAGTAAAATTATTTGAGCGATACAATAAATGCAGAAGAATCTACATGCAATTATTTGCCGGAGGCAGGTCTATTATGCAGCTTACAGTTGCTGCTTAGAATAATATATTAATAGGAGAAAAAGGAGTATAAATTTATGAGTAAAATAGCAGTTGTATTTTGGAGCGGTACAGGTAATACCGAATCTATGGCAGAGCTTGTTGCCAAGGGTGCAAAAGAAGCGGGAGCTGAGGTAACGGTATATTCTGCCGGTGAATTTAATGCAGATGCTTTGAGTCAATATGATGCGGTTGCTTTTGGTTGTCCCTCAATGGGTGATGAGGTGCTGGAGGAAAGTGAATTTGAACCTATGTTTTCAGCATGCAAGGCGGGATTAAAGGGTAAGAAAATTTCTCTTTTTGGTTCCTACGGCTGGGGAGACGGCGAATGGATGAGAAACTGGGAGGAAGACTGCCGGTCAGCCGGAGCAATCCTCGTAAGTGACAGTGTAATATGCAACGAAGCACCTGACAAGGATGCCCAGGATGCTTGTATTGCTTTAGGAAAAGCATTAGTATAAACATAAAACAACAGAACCATTCGCTCATATGAATGGTTCTGTTGTTTTATGTTTAATTTAATTTGAACTGTAATCATTAAAATGCTTTTTAACAGCTTCAAAGCTTTCGGCACTGATTACATGCTCGATTCTGCATGCATCCTCTGATGCTATTTTTTCATCAACACCTAAAAGTACCAGCCATTTGGAAAGCAGGGTGTGTCTTTCGTAAATTTCTTCGGCAATTTCTCTTCCTTTTTCGGTTAAAGTGATATACATATCGCTGTCCATTTCAATATACCCGTTTTCACGGAGATTTTTCATGGCAACGCTGACGCTTGGTTTTGCATAGTTAAGCTCATTTGCAATATCGATAGAACGCACCTGATGATTTTTCCCGGATAAAATTAAGATTGTCTCAAGGTACATTTCAGCAGATTCCTGAATTTTCAAATCATCATCTCCTCATATGTAATAATAACTGATTATAGTGTACCACATATGCATTAAAAATGCAAATAAACCAAAATATTAAGAAATATTTGTATTTGCAAAAGATGCTCTCACATGTTACACTATTTCAAAGTAAAATCCAACATGGAGGCTGATTATGAATACGAGAGAAAAACTTTATGAATTGGATTATATGAGATTCATAGCATGTTTTGCTGTAATGATAGTCCATATAACAGCTACGGGTGTTGAAGGCTATATACGCGGGAGCTTCCCTCACATAGTGACCTTAATCGTAAACAGAAGCTTCAAATTTACAACCCCTATCTTTATTTTCCTCAGCGGTGTGACAAGCTTCTACAGCTACAGAAACAGAGAATTTAAATATTTTGATTTTCTTAAGAAGCGTCTTTCAAATGTGCTGGTTGCATACCTGGTGTGGTGCGTTATCTATTATCTTACTTATATTAAGCTTGGATATCATGCTTCTTTTGATATAAAATTTTTTATAGAAAATATTTTTAACGGTAAAATGTCGTATCATTTATATTTCGTTATTATAATCGCGCAAATGTATATTTTCGGACCGATATTTTATAAACTGTTAAAAAACTCTGATAAAAAAATACTGATCTTAATTATTGCGGCGATATTTACTGCTCTGTGTGCGGAATATATAAGATTTAAAGATTCAGACAGATTATTTTTGAAATATATATTCTTTTACATGCTGGGCATATATCTGACATTGGAATATGAAAAATTTACTTCATTTTTAATGAAAAACAAATGGGTTCTCATTGCCGGATATGTTGTGATAGGTTTGGCTTATACCGTGGTTTCTTATATGGATATGAAGATATATATATATGTATGGTTTACATTCTCACTAATCTCAATATTTTTTGTTTATATAATGGGTCTTATGATGAAGGATGCCTTTAAAAGATATTACGGCTTTATCAAGCTTTTCGGACAAAGCTCATACTACATTTATTTAATGCATCCGCTGGTGCTGACATTGGCAATCAGATATACTGATATGAACGGAATTTTATCCATAACACAAAGATTGATTATTTATTCTGTAACCGTAATACCTGTAACAGTCATATGTTGTCTGGCTTTTACAATGGCTAAAAATTATTATAAGAAAAAGAGAAAGGAAGCAACGGCTGTTACTTCCGGGAATTAAGATTA
>JAFACY010000274.1 GCA_023425285.1 Bacillota bacterium | reverse complement strand
AATGAAATTTTTAAATTATTGAGAATGTTCCCCTTTTTTGTGATTACATCAATTAGTCTGTCGATGCCGTACTGTACACCCTCGTCGTCTTCCGCCTCCGTTATGCCGTCGGTATATAGAAACATTTTGTCGCCTACATTCAGCTTAATGGATTTCACCTCATATTTTACATTGTCAAATATGTTGGCTATTGGGTAACCCTTTGCATTCAGCAGGCTGATTTCACTGTCATTTCTTAAAAGTATGGGCTCAGAATTATGACCTGCATTTATATATTTCATCTCCTGAGTTGTTTTGTTGTAAATTCCTAAAAAAACAGAAAAATATCTGTCGTAGTCCAGATTCAGCGAGAGAAATGTTTTGTGAAGCTCCTTCATTATTTTATTGAGCTCAATACCACCCTTTGCTATGGTTCTCAGGGATTGTCTGACGAAGATGGTAAGCAGGGAGGCTGTAACGCCGTGTCCTACAACATCGCAAATATATATACCCGTATTTTCCTCATCAATTTTAAATACGTCAAAAAAATCACCGCTTAACTGCTCGGAGGATTCATATAAATAATCAAGCTTCAGACCGTGATACATTCCCTTGGGAGGAAGCATCCTTATCTGCATATTTTTTGCAAAATTTATGTCCTCGCTCATCTTTTTATTTTTTTCGCTGACCTTTCTTGTCAGCTCCTTTTCATTTGTAATATCTCTGAAAACCTCAACGGAGCATATAATTTCGTCGGATTCATCCCTTATGGGCGACGAAATGACCATGTATGTCCTGTTGTTTATATTTGCTTCCTTATGCAGCACCGTACCGTCGCTGAGAGTGGACTTGGATATGCAGTAATCACATCTGCCCTCCGAGCAGAAAACCTCGTAGCACAACTTTCCTGTTATATCTCCCAGATCCTCTTTCATTTTTTTATTTGCATACAGTACTATATTATTTTTATCTACAACCCTTACCCAGTCAATCATACCGTCTATTATGTTCATCTGCGATGTTTCTTTGCCGGCTCTGTACATTAGATCACTTCCTTTGTTGATTATTTTTTTCGTTAATGTAATTTAATAACAATTGACCTATTTTTCCTGAATTATGTCTAATGTAATTTTTTCTGATTTCAATGAAATTGCTGCTTATAACTCTGATGTTCATCTCTTCGAGAGTCTTTATCTGTTCCTTATCAATTACAACCTGAGCGGAGCCCTTGTATTTGTAATTTTCTATTTGTTCCTCAGGTATGAGCTCATCGTTGGCAATAACGTAATCAATTATGTGTCTGTTACTGTGCTTGATTATTGCATTCACATGGTCAAGCACATTGTAATTGTCCGTTTCCCCGGGCTGTGTCATAAGGTTGCACACATAAAAAACCGTCGCCTTAGAATTTGTTATCATATCGGGAATACTATTGACCAGCATATTCGGCAGCACACTGGTATACAGACTGCCGGGTCCTATGATGATGACATCGGCCTCCTCTATGTCCCTCACTGTTTCATCAAGCGGTGCACAGATGTCCGGAACCAAAGAAACCCTGTCTATTTTGCTTCCTGACTTAGTTGCAAATTCGGGTATATCCTTTTCTCCCACTATGCATTCTCCGTTGCTTAAATACGCCTTGAGCTGAGTATCCTGCAGCGTCATGGGCAATACCTTTCCCGCAAGCCTGAAAATACTTCCTATTTCCTTCAATGCATGCTCATAATCTCCGAAAATTTCGTACATTGCCGCTATAAATAAATTACCGAAGCTTTGACCGTTTAAATAGCCGTCCTTAAACCTGTGCTGCATCAGTTTAAGCATTATGGGCTCTATGTCAGCCAAAGCAATTATGCAGTTTCTCATATCACCGGGAGGCAGCATCCCAAGATCCTCTCTCAGCACTCCCGAGCCGCCGCCGTTGTCCGCCACGGTAACTATTGCCGATATATCCTTTGTATAGTGCTTAAGTCCTCTCAACAGTACGGATAAACCCGTACCTCCTCCAAAAACAACTATTTTCATATTCTACCTCTTCTGTTTGGTTATATCCCTGTGATTCACTATAACTCTGTAATTCTGTCCACTGAGGATTGATGCAATCCTGTTGGTGATGGTTACAGACCGATGCTTTCCTCCCGTGCACCCGATGGATATAACAAGATTTGTTTTTCCTTCAATTACATAATGGGGCAGCAAAAACAAAAGCATGTCAACAAGCTTATCAATGAATACCTCCGATGAATCAAAGCTCATGACATAATCCTGAACACTTTTGTCGTTGCCCGTTAAGTCCTTTAATTCCTCAATATAAAACGGATTCGGCAGAAATCTTACGTCAAAAACCAGGTCCGAATCCTGTGGAATCCCATATTTATAACCAAAGGACATTAATGTTATATTTAAATTGTATAAAATATTGCCCTGCACAAAAATACTGTGAAGCTCTTCCTTTAATTGTCCAAGCTTCATGTTTGAAGTGTCTATAATGTAATCCGAACGCTTTTTGACTTCCTCCAGCGTATGTCTTTCCTCCTGGATGCCGTCTATGATTGTTCCCGTGGCACTAAGCGGATGAGGTCTCCTCTGCTCCTTGTAGCGCTTCACAAGCTCATCATCAGATGCGTCGAGATAAAGAATCCTGTATACTATGCCCTTGCTTCTCAATACGTTCAGACTGTTAAACAAATCCTTGAAAAAGATACCGCTTCTGATATCTGCAACCACCGCAACCTTGTTTACATCCTTTGAGGAGCTGACACAAAGCTCTGCAAAATTAGGCAGAAGAGCAGGAGGCATGTTATCCATGCAATAATAATTTAAATCTTCCAATATTTTAATCGCCTGGCTTTTGCCGGCACCGGACATTCCCGTTATGATTACAAACTCCATATTCTCCCGCCCTTCTATTTCAAGTTGATTATCCTGCTTAAATCCAGTCCTGCATCAATGGCTGATTTCAGACCGTTTTCATAGCTTCCTATTTTGTCCTTTATGTGTGAATCACTGTTTATAACAAACCTTACGTCATATTTGGACGCAATTTTAATTTCCTCAACATTCAGGTGACCGTGGCTGTTGTTTATTTCTAAAATAGTTCCGGTTTCCTCTGCAGCCTTGGCTACAATATTGATGTTGCACGGGATTTTGTCGCCGGGATGCGTAAGGATATTTATTTTGTATCTCTTCATCGCATTTGCCAGAGCCGTTGCATTTTCATCCGCCATGTTTGTACTGAACCTGTTTTTCACGGTAAATTTAAAAGCATCCTTAACCGAAGAAAACAATGCTCCCATATGATAACCGCACAAAATTATATCGCAGTGCTTTACTACATTTTCCGAAATATCCGTGGTTCCTTCGTAATCCAGTATGTTGGCTTCAACACCAAGCAATATTTTGATCTGCGGATATTTTTTTCGCATCCTCAATATTATTTCTTTTGCCTCGGGTATTTTTTCTTCCTGTATACCGTAAAGATAATGCTTCGGTCCGTGATCCGTTACGGCAATTTCCTCAAGGTTACGCTCTACAGCTTTTTCAACAATTTCCTCAATCGTTGACTTACCGTGATTACGCCTTGAATATGTTGAATGTACATGATAATCTGCTATTGTTCTCATAATTTCGTTCCCACTATTTTGACTTCAGGCTCAAGCCTTATACCGAATTTGTCGTCCACCGTACTTATAACTATGCGCATCAGCTCCAGCACATCCTCACAGCTTGCATTATCTATGTTTACAATAAATCCGCAGTGTTTGTCGGAAACCATCGCTCCATTATGAATCAAGCCCTTCAAGCCTGCATCCTCTATAAGCTTTGATGCATATCCGTTTTCAGGTCTTTTAAATGTACTTCCTGCACTGGGCAGGTGCAGAGGCTGCTTGGAAATTCTTTTTTCATTTAAATCCCTTATAAGAGCAGCAATTTCTTCATTGTTTCCGGACATCAGCTCCAGTTCCGCTTCAAGAACAATGTATTCCGAATCGGTGATCTTACTGTGCCTGTAGGAAAACTCCATATCCTCATTTGAAAAAACATGTATGCTGCCGTCGGTCGACATACACTTGACGCTTTTCACCACCTGCTTCATTTCTCCGCCATATGCACCTGCATTCATATACACGGCACCTCCCAGATATCCGGGTATGCCGCTGGCAAATTCAAATCCCGCAAGTCCTTCTCTGGCTAAATATTTGGCAAGCACCGAGAGCAGCACTCCTGCCCCTGCCGTAACAACATTGCCTTCTCTGTTAAAATAATTGAATTTTTCGCCTATCTTTACTATGATGCCGTCGTAGCCGCAGTCGGAAACAAGCAGATTAGTACCGTTACCGATAATGAAGCTGTTTACCTCGTATTTTTTTATCAGACTCAATATTGTTTTTAAATCTTCTGTATCTTCAGGCTCTGCAAACAATGCTGCAGGACCGCCTATTTTAAAATAAGTGTGATTTTTTAAAGGTTCATCTTTAAGTACATTTCCACGTATGCAGGAAGTTAAATTTTTGTATAGCTCATTCATTTTAAACTGGTATTCCATCACTTCACCCTTCCTAAAATCGTCTGATTACATTTTAACATTTTTTATATA
>JAFACY010000255.1 GCA_023425285.1 Bacillota bacterium | reverse complement strand
ATACAATAGGAGCACTTGTTGAAAAATATCCGTTCTTTGTAGAATACACAATACCTGCAAATACATATAACGGACAAACTTCAGACGTTAAGACCGCTGCTGTATTAGCTTGTCTGGCAACAAACAGCGAGGCTTCCGAAGATGATATTTACAACATTACCAAGGCATTATTTGATAATCAGCCGGAGCTTGCTACTGCTCATGCAAAAGGTGCGGAGCTTAAATTAGAAGAAGCTGTTGACGGTATATCCATACCGCTTCATCCCGGTGCGGAAAAATACTTTAAAGAAAAAGGCATTTTGAAATAGATATAATTAAGGCTGAGATCCTTCGCTACGCTCAGGATGACGAACACGGCGAAGAATCTCAGCTTTATCATTCCGAACGCCAGTTGAAAATCTTGGAACGTATGGCATGGGAGAACAAATGAAAAATAAAATATTCATTGTCTCATTTTTTATTTTATCGGCAATAATTTTTCTTTTTGTTCCTTTAATAGAGCAATTTACTATTTCAGACGGGAACACAAACAAAACAGTGTATATCGGAAGTATTGATGATTTCAGATATTTTCATATAAGCTTCCTCCATTCGGTAAACAGAACTCCTGTAAATGAATTTTATAAAATAGATAAAAATAAGTTCATTGCTTATAAAACCACCTTTTACTCATATGGTGCAGGGATGCCGGATGGCAGCGACAATCCTGATGCTGATATAACGTTTAAAAACGGTATGGTTGAAATAAATAATATTAACCGGGAATTAAATAAATTTACTTACATGGTGGGAACATACGCAGATCATACTATGTATGCAGATAATACGAGTTTTAAATTAGAAAAATTTATTGAGCCTCAGCAGCCTGCCGTATTTCAAATCAAGAGATGCTCAATATTTAATATATTAAGGAGGAATATTCAAACATGAGTGATTTTAACTTAAATGACCCCCCTGCTGAAAATGATGTTATTGATATTGATGAAAATTTAGATATTGACGAAATAATGGCCAAATTCGACAAGGAATCCTCATACAGGAGGTTAAGCGGAATACAAAACAAAATTGTCTTTGTACTGGCAATAGCATTTGCGAGTTTTCAGCTTTATACTGCGATATTTGGTATATTACCGGCTCAGATACAACGTTCTGTGCATCTGGCCTTTGTTTTCGCATTAGTCTACCTGTTGTATCCGGCATCAGGCAAATCCGACAGAAAAAAATTCGGATGGTTAGATGTCTTACTGGCAGTTACAGGCTTTTCGGTAGCAATGTATATATCATTGAACTTTGAAGCACTTTTGCTGAGAGCAGGAGATCAGAACACACTGGACATTGCTATAGGAGTTGTTGCAATAATCTTTGTACTTGAGGGTGCAAGAAGAGTTGTGGGACTTCCGATTGCCATAATCGCATCCGTATTCCTTGTCTATGCATTTGTGGGTCCGTACATGCCTGGATTCTTGAACCACAGAGGATATTCACTGTCAAGAATCGTAAGTCACATGTATTATACAACAGAAGGAATAATAGGCATTCCTCTTGGAGTTTCCGCAACGTTTATATTTCTTTTTATAATGCTTGGTTCGTTTTTAGAGAAAACGGGAATCGGAGAGTTTTTTATCGACCTGGCTAACTCTGTTGCAGGCTTTGCTGCAGGTGGTCCGGCTAAGGTTGCCGTTATCACAAGTGCATTGGAAGGGACTGTCTCAGGCAGCTCAGTTGCAAACACAGTAGGTTCAGGAAGCTTTACTATACCCCTGATGAAAAGTCTTGGATATAAGCCTGAATTTGCCGCTGCAGTAGAGGCTGCCGCATCCACAGGCGGTCAGCTAATGCCTCCGATTATGGGTGCTGCTGCATTTCTGATGGCTGAATTTATAGGTATACCCTATTCTCATATTGCCAAAGCAGCAATAATACCGGCACTGCTTTACTTTACGGGTATATTTATAAGTGTACATCTCGAAGCAAAGAAATTAGGTATGAGAGGGATGAGCAAGGATGAGCTGCCTAAAATATCCAGGGTTATGCTTGACAGAGGATATTTGTTTATACCTTTGGTAGGTATAGTTTATTTCTTGATGGAAGGTTCAACTCCCGTAAAGGCAGCACTTTACGGCTTAGGTCTTGCAGTTGTGACAAGCGCCATCAGAAAAGCCACAAGATTAAGTCTGAAAAATATACTTGAGGCATTGGAACAGGGCGCTAAAAATGCTTTGGGAGTTTCTATGGCGTGTGCTTGTGCAGGCATTATAGTAGGAACCATAACATTGACCGGATTAGGACTTAAATTAGGTAACGGATTGGTTACACTGTCAGGAGAAAATCTACTGCTGACATTGTTCTTTACGATGATTACATCTCTCATACTGGGTATGGGTGCACCGACCACGGCAAACTATGTTATAACATCAACCATCGCTGCACCTGCTTTAGTATTGCTGGGAGTTCCGGTACTTGCGGCACACATGTTCACATTTTACTTCGGTATAATTGCCGATATAACTCCGCCCGTAGCCTTGGCAGCATTTGCCGGCAGTGCAATCGCAAAAAGCAATCCTTTAAAGACGGGAGTGCAGGCAAGCAAGCTTGCAATTGCAGCATTTAATATACCAAATATGTTTGTATTGAATCCTGCCATACTGCTGATTGATACAACACCTATCCAAATTATACAAATGATAATAACGGCAATTATAGGCATGGTCGGAATAAGCTCTGCAATGGAAAATTATTTGCTGGTTCATATGAATAAATTAGAAAGAATATTATTCCTCATTGGAGGATTAATGATGATTCACCCAAATATAATAACGGATTTAATAGGAATTGTAATATTGTCTGTTGGATTGATATGGCAGATAAGGAAACGCAAAAAATTGATGGATTAACAATTGACCTGCAATATATTTAAGAGCGCTTAGCGCTCTTTTCTCATTCTATTGACCTCCGGTTGCATAGTATACCGATATGTTTTCGTTTTCATATGAAGCGTCGTGAAGGACCTCCAGCAGTTTTTCTCCATACAATCCTAATTTTTCATATATCTCCTTTTCATTTTCAATAATAACAGTTAAACACTCGCTGTAAGAACTCATTACATCCCATAGTGCATCCAGGTTTTCACCGTAATACTCCGGCATCTCCAATTTTTCCTTCATATATTTATGTGCTTCTCCTTTGGAAGTCATACATCTTCCATCAAGGACTATAATTTTCATATTACCTCCGTCAATAAAGCTGAGTAAAAGTTTTATAATGATCGCTTGTATAATAAATGAGACCATCATCAGAATAAACCAATCTTTCGCTTCCTCTGAATCCACCCTCATAATTCACGTCACACTCAAAATATTTTCGTCCGTCTTTCTTGGGAAGACTCCCCTCCCTGTTGCCGAACAAATCCCCTCCGATGCTCTTTTTATCCGTTACCTCCCACAAATTACCTTCGCTGCTTTTCCACCCAAGGGTTGTCGCTTCTTTTTTTGTTATATAATTTGAAGGAAGCTTGTTGTAA
>JAFACY010000252.1 GCA_023425285.1 Bacillota bacterium | reverse complement strand
TCCTACAATTACGGAAACAATTAAAAGAGCTTATATTAAAAGCTATGATTTTGGCGAAGCATATTCCATGCTGTATTATGGCTCCGAAAAGCTGACGGATAAAAGAGTTATTGAAATATACCGTAATTTTGGATACAAAAAACTGAGGGATATAGCAAGATCATTTAATCCTGATGTAATAATCAACACATTTCCGATTTTGGCTTCATTAAAAATAAAAAATGAATCCGGAGAAAATATCCCTGTTTTCAATATTGTTACGGATTTTTACGTCCATAAGCTGTGGCTGAGCGAAGAAATAGATAAATTTTATATAGCCACTGAGGAATTGCAGCAAGAATTGAAAAAAATGAACATACCTGTTGAAAAAACAGTTGTTTCCGACATTCCCATAAGAGATGCCTTTGAAGAAATAGAAAGTATTTCAATGCTGTACAAAAAATACAGATTTAAAAAAAATAAAAAAATTGTTCTGATTAATTCGGGAGCTTTCGGAGTTTTCAGGGATATAAAAAAGGTGTGCATAGAGCTTTGCAAATATAAGTCAATTCAGGTTGCTGTGGTGTGTGGAAACAATACGCTTCAGAAATCAAAGCTTGAAGCATTGAAGCTGAGAAATTTGAAGGTTTTCGGTTTTATAGAAAATATAGACGATCTGTATAAAATGGCATGCTGCATGATAACCAAATCAGGCGGCATAACCTTGAGTGAAGCGCTGGCTGTCCAGCTTCCATTAGTAATAATCAAACCCGTGCCGGGGCAGGAAAAGGAAAATGCATTGTATTTTGAAAAAAAGGGAGCTGCCATAATTGCAAATAATTCTTATCAGATAGTTGACAGCACTATTGAACTTATTAACAGCCCTTCAATGCTTAATGCAATGAAAAATAACATGAAAAAAATGTACAACAAATCATCATCCTTCAAAATTGTTGAGGATGTTGTGGAAACCCTGGAAAAGTAGATGGATGCTTCAAAGCATCCATCATCCTATAAATTTATTTATTTCTTCCACACACTTAGCGCTGTACAGCGTTAGCTCCATGCCCATGGATATATATTTAAAGCCCTGCTCGGCACGTTTTTTTGCGATTTCACCGTTGCCGGCAAATACTCCCGCAATCTTATTATATTTCTTTGTTATTTCAATTACCTTTTTAGCCGCATTTTCAACCAGCTCATGAGTAACCTGTCCTGTCACACCCATGGATTGAGACATATCGTATGGTCCCAAAAATATAACATCTATTTCAGGTATCCTGCATATTTCCTCAAGATTATCCAGACACACTTTATTTTCACAGTGTGTTATTATTAAAGTCTGTTCATTTGAATGGTCGGTAAAATTTGAAATCTCGGACATACCGTAATCCGCAGATTTAGGGAATGCCAGACCTCTTTTTCCTATGGGCTCATACCTGCTGCGCTCTATTATTTCTTTAGCTGACTCAGCATTGTTTATCTGCGGCACCTGAATTCCGTGAGCTCCTATATCAAGAGTGTGGAGTATGGTGCTTTCCAATCTGTCGGGTATCCTCACTATTGGTGTTATTCCTCTGACTTCCGCAGCTCTTATCATGTGCTGAGAGCTTTCCGCTCTCATGGGTCCGTGCTCATTATCGATTATGACGAAATCAAAGCCTGCCAATCCTGCAATTTCAACAAGGTCAGGTGCATTGCAAACAATGAATGTACCTATGGCTGCTTTACCTTCCTTTAATTTTTTCTTCAGCTTATTTTCAAACATATTTACCTCCGTATGATAATTACAACTTAGTCTTAATTAATTTTCCTAATCTTTCTATGCCCGTTCTTATTTTGTCAGGCGTACTTGCTCCGAAGCTCAGTCTCATGCAGTTGCTGCCCTTGCCGTTTCCTTCGGTAAAGAAGCCCTCACCTGCTACAAAGGCAACCTTGACATCGGGATTTGATGTTGCTTCCGCCAGCAGCTCCGATGTATTTATACCTCCCGGCAGCTCAACCCATGTAAACAATCCGCCGTCAGGGAATGTTCTTTTAGTTCCTTCGGGGAAATATTTATCAATGCTTTCTATCATTGCATCTCTTCTTTCTCTGTGCACGTCACACAGCAGCTTGTGATGCTCGGGATAATATCCTCTCTTGAAAAATTCGGCGCATATTATCTGAGGAAGAAGTGATGAATGCGAATTTGTAGCCGATTTGGCATCAACCATTTTAGAAATTATTTCATCATTTGCATACACGTAGCCGATTCTGCTTCCCGGAGAAAATATTTTGGAAAAGCTGTTAGCCAATACGGTGTGACCTGTTTTGTCAAATGCCTTGATGGGCAGTAAATCCTCACCGCTATATCTTATATCTCTGTAAGGATCATCCTCCAATATGATTACATCATACTTACTGCCAAGCTCAGCAATTTTTTTCCTTCTTTCGAGGGACAATGTCCTTCCCGTAGGATTCTGAAATGTTGGAATTACATAAACAAGCTTCGGATTGTATTTAATAATTTTAGCCTCCAGATCCTCCGTAGACATGCCTTCATCATCCATAATTACCGGAATGCAATTTGCTTCAAACATGCTGAAGGTTTCAACAGAATGTACAAAAGTAGGTGATTCCACCAATATCACATCTCCGGGCTCAATATAAAGCTGACACATCAGATTCATTGCTTCCAACCCGCCTGTTATAATCAAAATGTTATCCGGATTTGCCTTAACTCCTTTCGGAGCCAGCAAATCGTTGACGATAATCTCTCTTAAATCCTTAGCACCCAGAACCGGTCCGTAGGATAAGATTTCATATCCTCTGCTGTCAACTCTCATTATGTCTTCCGTAATTTCTCTGATTTTGTCTACCGGCAGACATTCTCTGGCAATGGCTCCTCCTCCGAATGATATTATGTCCGGATCATTCATGGAGCTGAACAGACTTTTTATTATGTTAGCTTGCTTTTCCATTGTTTTCATTCGTTTTGCGTAGTTTGACATATTTCTTCCTCCTTGTTATATTAATGGCTTTTATTTGTTCTACCCGGTCCCTTCCCAAGCTTCTCATGCAGCACCTTGTAAAGGCACTTTCTAAAATTTTCATCCTGTTCTTTCGTTCTTTTGGACGGTCCCTTGGTTTTTCCTCCCTGCTTTCGTACCCTTTCGTTAATGTATCTGGATTGCAGGAGGTTATCAATATTGTTTTTATTGATGAAGAATCCCGCAGTATGGATAACGGCAGATGCCTTTGCCAATACCAGGCTTGCAAGACCATAATCCTGCGTAATTAAAATATCTCCGTCTCTGAATATCTGAACAATTTTATAATCCACAGAATCTCTGCCCTGTTCAACCACCAACACTTCAAAATCACTTATAATGTAATGATCAATATCTACGACAATAATCAGTTCAATTCTGAACTCTCTTGCTGCCTGCTCGCATATTTCCTTGGCACGCTGCGGGCATGCATCTCCATCTATTATAATTCGCATGGAAAAACTCCTTTTTACTTTATATGTATGATGTATATATTAATTTGTTGATTAATGTCAGTAAATATAACCAAATTAATTGTGCCCTTGCTTTAATGCGTTGAATCCTGATTCTGTCAGCACAGCTCCCTTTCTGCCTCTTTTTTTAATAATGTATCCTTTGCTTTCTAAGAAATCTAATCTTCTCCTTATCTGTGACACGGTAACATCGCTATCTGACTTTGATAAAAGCTCTGTAATCTTTTCCCTGCCTGCAGCAATATTTTGATTTTGTAATGTATATATAGAATTTAAAGTATCAACAAATTCATCGCTGAGATGGTTATGTAAATTTACACATTCAGGGTCGGAGAAAGCTTCTTCAAAAAATCTTATGTCAGGTAAATCTGTCATTTCAAGGGTGTTTTTTGTCCTCACGGCAATCATATACTGTATTGTACTTTCCAATTCTCTTACATTACCAAACCATCTATACTTCATAAATTCATCTATAACCTCCTGAGATATAGAAACCTCCTTTGATGTTCCTATCCTGATAAAATATGAAACTAATTCATTTATATCATTCATACGCCGGCGCAGAGGCGGTAAATACAGGTAGCCTATTTTTAATCTGTAATACAAATCAGCTCTGAACTGCTTCTCCGCAACCATTTGTCGAAGGTCCTTATTTGTTGCGGCTATTATCCTTACATCCACCTTTTTTATGGTAGTGCCGCCAAGCATCATTATTTCCTTTTCCTGTAAAACTCTGAGAAGCTTCGTCTGAACCTTGGGTGATACATCTCCTATTTCGTCTAAAAATATGGTTCCTCCATCAGCCAATTCAAACAATCCAACCTTACCACCTTTTTTAGCTCCCGTAAAAGCGCCCTCTTCATAACCAAAGAGCTCACTTTCTATTAATTCATCGGGTAGTGCGCTAAAGTTAATAGCAAGATATGGTCCGTATTTTCTCTGTGAATTCTGATGTATTGCACTTGCAAAAAGCTCCTTACCAGTGCCGCTTTCGCCTTCTATAAGCACTGTTAAATCCGTTCGTGCTAATTTCAGGCAGGTTTTTTTAGTTTCAGTCATCAGTTTTCCGGAGCCTATTATATTATCTATATTGTATTTGGCCACATGCCCCTTAAGCAGATAATCATTATTATGAATTTTATTGCTTCTTTCCCCGGTTTTATTTGTGGTAACCACTATATCCTTTCCGTTTGGTGCGATAAACTTCGTGACATTGATACTCTCCCCCATAATGCTGAGGACTTTATTTTCAAATGCATCTCTGCTTAAAAAATATGCGTGCAGCTCTTTATCTATTATATTTCTGAGATTCTTATTCTCCAGCTTTTTATCAGTGAGAAACAGATTACGCATTTTTTCATTTGCATATTTTATATATCCGTTATCATCGAAAACCAATATACCATTGACAAGATTGTTGATTATATTGTTCAGATATCCGTTCAATTCGTTTACATTATTGTTGATTTCGGATATCCTTTTTGAAACATTTATTATCTTTTTCATGTATTTCTGAGTTATAAATGATATGTACCTGTGATCGATATTAAGTTTGTCCATGATTACATACATGGAATTTATACTGATTATCCTCGGCCCTAAATCAATTATATCAGTGACGCAGCCCGGCACTTTTTTTGTTTCTCCCGGTGTTATTGCTGTTTTCAGCTTTTTGTAAGACGATATACCAGGAAAATACGGATAATATTTTATGTGGATGAGACCTAATTCTCTCAAATCATTTATTGAGCTTTCGGTAGTTTCAGGCTCATCATTGACTAAGAGAACCTCCTCATTAACAGGAAGATTTGCAACCT
>JAFACY010000229.1 GCA_023425285.1 Bacillota bacterium | reverse complement strand
ATCTATATCTGTTTCTATACCTCTGTTTATGGTTTCCTTGGAATATATCACAGCCGTTTTTGAGTTTGATATAATTTTTTCAGCCATTTTATATGATTCTGACATCAAATCATCAACGTTTGTTACTTTGTTAACGATACCAATTCTGTATGCTTCATCTGCATTTATATGCAATCCTGTAAATATGAGCTCCTTCGCTCTTCCCAAGCCCACTAATCTTGCCAGTCTTTGTGTTCCGGAAAATCCCGGGATAATTCCAAGACCTACCTCGGGCTGTCCGAATTTAGCCTTTTCGGAAGCAATTCTCATGTCGCATGCCATAGCAAGCTCACATCCGCCGCCTAATGCAAAACCATTTACTGCCGCAATTACAACCTTGTTCATTGTTTCGATTTTTCTGAATAATCTTGAGCCGTCCTCAGAGAATTTCTTTGCCTCCGCAGGACTCAGCTTACTCATATATGCAATATCCGCTCCTGCAACAAACGCCTTGCCTTCTCCCGTTAAAATTACAACCGACACCTCATCGTCATTGCCGATCTGGTCAAATGCGTATCCAAGCTCATTAAGCATGTCTGCATTCAACGAATTAAGAGTCTGAGGACTGTTTAATTTAACCGTACATATTCCTTTGTTTTTTTCAATAACTAAATTCTTTATCTCCATAAAAAGCTCCTTTGCTTATTTTTATAACTCTATTATATCATATCTGAGCCGAGTGCAGCACAAGCTCGCTTGCATTACCGAGGCGATGGTATGATATATGTATTATACCATGAACAAATTACAAAAGTACACTTAATTGGTTACAAATTTTTAACAACTTATAGTTTTCTGCTTTGATCCTTGAAATAAAAAGCGATATGATGATTACATACCGCCTTTTGAATTTTTTTATCCTATTATTTTATCGTTTATCTCGTCGATCAAGCTTCTTACGGGAAGATCGAGACTTTCCGTCATAAGATGAAGAATATGATCCTGAGACTCCGATAATATAAGCGAAGAGGTTATACGCTTAAATTTTTCACTGATCCAGTCAATTCCGATATTCTCCTTTGCTTCACCTCTGGGTTCACATTCTGATGAAACAAATTGCTTATAATCATTTGTTGTTATTACAGCACGGCATATTCTTCTTTCAGGAAATTGCGCATCAATTTCAGCATCCGTATAAAAGCTCAGCTTATTCATCATTGACAGTATTTCCGGATTTTCAAAAGCCTCTGCGGTTATCTGATCAAATCCAAAATCTCCCGTAACTATAGCAGCAGCTACAGGATAGGCTATATTGTACTGAGCCTCATCCGCCGTCTCAGGGACAACTTTAGAAAGCATGGCAGCTCCTTTGAATGTATGAATTGCAGCATGACTTATATCCTTGTATGAAATATTATTATTACGCATAACATCAAGGCATGCATCAATTGCCGGATGCGCCCACCTGCAGCAGGTATAGGGCTTGAAATAAAGCTTCATAATTTCATAGTCTTCATTCAGATCGTCAAGATAGTGCCTGTACGCATCTGCTTCAAGCAGGTTTTTACTGCCCGTAAATCCACACAGTGTTTCCATTACAGCAAGAGTACCTGTCATTACTCCGAAAGGAACACCATCCTTGTTCATTGAAGGGTATTCCACCGATCGTATTCCGGGAACAAGAGGTGCATTAAATTCCGCAACTGACAGCACATTATTCATTTGCTCCTTTGTAAATCCGTAAATCCGCCCCACACCTGCCGCCGTACCCACGGCTCCGAAGGTTCCGCTGCTGTGAGCATAGTTATAGTAATTCATTATGGCACGACCCATGCGTATTGTAGTTTCGTATGAAGTAACCATTGCTGTCAGCAGTTCCCTGTAGCTGATATTTTTTTCGTATGCTGCGGCTAATATGCCTCCTATAAAGGATGTACCGGGATGGGCTCTTATAATATTATGTCCGTCATCAATATCGTACGCATTTGATGAATGCCCCATTGCAGCAGACGCTCCCATAAAGCTGAAACGCTCACTTGTTCCTACAACCGCAATATCTCCGCTTCCGAAAACTGCTTTAGCCAATTTTTTTCCGGTAATAAACTGCTCACTGCAGCTTCCTATCACAAGTGCACAGATAAGGTCTATAAAGCATACACGTGCACGCACCTGCACCTCTTCAGGCAAATCATTCCATTCGGTGTCAAGAATAAAGCCTTCAAGCTTGTAGTCTGTTTGAAATTTCATATGTTTTTATAGAAATTTGCGGATCTCGTTGTGGTAGCAGGTGGTGCAGGGTCAAGATTCCTGTCCGCAATTCCAAGTATGTCCTCTGGTCGGATCCACGGTTTATTCTGTATGCCACTTGTCTCCTCATGTGTAAGATATCCCTTGTATGCCGTCAGACTTCTCCTTAAAAAACCGTCCTTTACACATGCTTCTTTGATTCCGTCATTTAAAATGCTCATAATTGCCCACAGCATTTCTGACGCATATGCAACGGAAGTGGAGTGAGCAACAGCTCCAGGTATGTTGCTTACACAGTAATGAACAACCCCGTTTACAACATAACGCGGATTATCATGATGAGTTTCATGGGATGATTCTATGGCTCCCGGGTCATCATTGCTTATGTCTACAAGCACAGAGCCCGGCTCCATAAGCTTAAGCATTTCTTTGTCTATAAGAAAATCCTTGCGCTGTTTCGGCCATTTAACAGCATTTATAACCATATCTGTCTGAGGCAGCACTGAAGTAATAGTTTCTTTATTGCAAAACATTGTATCAATTTTACTGTTATAACGGTCACTCAGCATTCTCAGCACACCGACATTAATGTCCATTACCGTAACATTGGCTCCGAGAGCATGGAGAACAGACAATGTACCCTGTCCTACAACACCTCCGCCCAAAATCAGGACATTCATCCCGGGAGCACCGGCAAAACCTCCTACATACTTGCCCTTTCCTCCATTGATTGTGAGCATTGATTCAAGACCGAAAAGTGCACCCTGCTTACCTGCGGCTTCACAGTTAGGCGAGCCGTAACGATGACAGTCTTCTGCCGTAAATGCAATACACTTGCTTTTTAAAATTGCATCCACCTCTTCAGGGTGACCTGCGGGATGTATGCAGCCTAAAATTATCTGATTTTCACGCATCAGCCCATATTCGCTTTCTTCAAATTCTTTTACCTTTGCAACCATATCACAGCGGGCATACATTTCTTCCGCACTCTCCACAATTTTTGCTCCTGCATTTTCATATGCTTCATTTGAAAAATTAGATGCCTTCCCGCAGTCCTTCTGAGCTAAGACTGTATGACCGGAAGCAATAATAGTTGCAGCCTCCGAAGGTGTGCAAACAACTCTGTATTCACCTTCTTTAATATCTTTAAGTATTCCGAATATCATATTTTCCTCCCTATAATCAGATTTTAACTTTTTAAAATATATAATTTCACAAGCAAAGTCCTTATTTTTCATGAACCAGGTGACATGAAACAAAATGATTTGGTTCCATTTCAACAAGCTCAGGAAGCTTGTCACATTTGTCATATGCATATGTGCATCGTTTCTTAAATCTGCATTCGTCCGGTGGATTGATGGGGGAAGTAATCTCACCCTTAATCAGTATTCTTTCTTTTTTAACTCCTAATTCAGGTATTGGAATTGCAGATAACAATGCCTTTGTATAAGGATGCATAGGATTTTCAAATAACTGCTCTGCAGATGCCATTTCAACTATTTTACCCAGGTACATAACAGCTATTTCATCTGAAAAATGATTGACAACCGAAAGGTCATGGGTAATAAAAATATAAGAAAGGTTAAATTCAGCCTGCAGCTCCTTTAATAAATTCAGAATCTGAGCCTGAATAGAAACATCCAGTGCAGAAACAGGCTCATCACAGACAATAAATTTAGGCTCCATTGCCAATGCCCGCGCAATGCCTATACGCTGACGACGTCCGCCGTCAAGCTCGTGAGGATATGTGTTGAACAAGCGGGCAGCAAGACCTACGGTTGACATTAACTCTGCCACTCTGTTATGAATATCATTGCTTGATTTTAAGATTCTGCTTGCAATGATAGGCTCACTTATTATTTGGCTAACCGTTTTTCGTGGATCAAGAGACGAATAAGGATCCTGAAAAATCAGCTGCATGTCCTTTCGGATATGTCTTAGCTTAGTCTGATTAAGCTTTTTAATATCCTTGCCTTCAAATGTTATTTCACCTGCTGTTGGCTCAATCAAGCGCAATATGGTACGTCCCACCGTGGATTTACCGCAGCCCGATTCTCCCACCAATCCCAGTGTTTTACCCCGTTCAAGTGAAAAATTGATTCCATCAACAGCATGCAGCATCCCGCGCTTGGTTTTAAAATACTTTTTTAAATTCTTTACTTCAAGTATGGTATCTGACATAGCTTATCTCTCCTTTCTGTTAATATGGAATCCCGGTCTGTTATACGCACTGCACCTTACATAATGAGTGTCGGATATGTGCCTGATTACCTGAGGGCGTGTACAATCTTCACCTGCATATGGACAGCGTGGATGGAAGGGACATCCTTCAGGCAGGTTTGTAGGGTCAGGCATTAAACCTTTAATAGGCGTGAGCATTGCTTTTCTGTCATTGATATTAGGTAAAGAATTAAAAAGACCTTCCGTATAGGGATGCTTTGTTCTGTTGAAAACATCCTCTAATGTACCCTTTTCTACTATATTACCTGAATACATAACCGCAACCTCATCACAAATTTCCGCAACAATACCCAAATCATGAGTAATCATAACCAATGAGGTTTCATACTGTTTACGTAAATCCTTCATTAATTCAAGCACCTGTGCCTGAATTGTAACATCCAGTGCTGTGGTAGGCTCGTCGGCTATTAAAAGCTTAGGATGGCATGCAAGAGCAATTGCAATGACAACACGCTGCTTCATACCTCCGGAAAACTGATGAGGATATTCATTGGCACGCTCACCGGGAATACCGACAAGCTCCAGCATATTGACAGCAAGCTTCTGAGCCTCTATATAAGAAACATCCTCATGAAGGTGAATACTTTCAGCTATCTGATCTCCCACCGTAAAAACAGGATTCAGTGCAGTCATAGGATCCTGGAAAATCATTGATATATCTTTTCCACGCACTTTTTCAAGCTCTTTTACGGACAAACTCAGCATATCGAGTCCGTCAAGATTCATAATGTCACACCTTTCGACACCTGGAGGCTTCGGTATAAGTCTTAGGAGTGATAGTGCCGCAGTTGTCTTACCCGCTCCGGTTTCACCCACGAGACCCAGTGCTTTTCCTTGTTCAATCTGGAGGTCCAGGCCGTTTACAGCATTTACTATGCCGTCTTCCGTCTCATAGCGCACCACAAGATTTTTAACATCAAGAATTAAATTTTTTTCATTCATACTGCACCACCTACTGTTTCAATTTAGGATCCAGAGCATCCCTTAACCCGTCACCCATAAGATTGAAAGCAAGAACCGTAATCATAATGGCAAGTCCGGGGAAAAATGTCAGATAACTGTAATCACGTATAAATTCCCTTCCGCTTGACAGCATTGCACCCCATTCGGGAGCGGGAACCGGCACACCGAGACCTAAAAAGCTTAGCCCTGATGCCGTAAGAATTCCGTTTGCCACACCCATTGTAACCTGTACGATTATAGGTGACATTGAATTCGGCAGAACGTGGTTAAAGATAATATTTAAATCATTTACACCCGATATCTTGGCAGCCTCAATATATTCCTGATCTCTCACGGGCAGTACGGCAGCCCGGGCAGTACGGGCAAACATAGGAACATATACCAGTCCGATTGCAAACATCAACACAAGCAAGCTTTGACCAAATGCAGACATTATTGCTATTCCAAGCAAAATTGACGGTATTCCCATAAAAATCTCACATGCACGAAGAATAATATTTTCTGTAAGCCCTCCATAATAGCCTGCAATCAAGCCTAATGTGCTTCCGAGGATGCACGAAATCGCAACCGACACAATACCTACGGACAATGAATATTTCGCACCGTAAAGAATACGTATCAAAACATCACGACCGTATTGGTCGGTACCGAGGATATGCTCCGATGATGGCTCCTGCAAACGATTCATAATGTCCTGCTGGACTATATCTTCATTATAATCATATACAACCTGGGCAATTATTGCTATTATTACAATAATAATTATCACTATAAGACCTATCATAGCACTCGGACTTTTTTTATAGTTTCTCCATACCTCACCGGCAATACTTCGTTTTTTATAAGCATTAAGCTCCTCAATGGAGTATTTATTTTCAGTTACCACTAATACCACCTCACTTCGAATATTGCGCTTTGATGCGCGGGTCAGCAAATGCATACGCAATATCAACAAGAAGCATTGTCAATGTAAGAAATATTGTAAACATAATAATACACCCTGTTGCCAATGTCATATCGCGGCTGTTGATTGCAGCTACAGTCAATCTTCCCACACCGGGCCATGAAAAAACCATTTCAATTGCAACGGCCCCTCCGAACGCATTTCCTAAAGTAGAGCCGAAAATTGTTATTATAGGTATCAGAGCGTTTTTCAGAGCATGCTTGTATATTACTTTATTTTCACTGACACCCTTTGCTCTTGCCGTACGCAGATAATCCTGACGGATAACTTCCAGCATCGAAGAACGTGTAATTCTTGTTAAATTCCCTGCCTGTGCGGCACCCAGTGTTACAGCCGGAAGTACTATCGATAAAAATCCCGCACTTCCTCCGGACGGAAACCATCCTAATTTAAGCGAAAACACAATTATCAGTAACAATCCGAGCCAGAAGCTTGGCATGGAAAGCCCTAACATTGCTGTTATCATGCTCACACCATCCAGCCATGATCTGTGATTCGTAGCTGCGGCAATTCCTAACGGAATCGAAATAATCATTGCCACAATGATGCTTCCGAAAGCTAATTTCAATGTAGCCGGGAATCGCTCAAAAAAAACGTCTATAACCGGTCTCTTCATAGACAGGGATTCACCGAGATTACCCTTCAGCAAATTACCTATATAACGTAAATACCTCTCCGGCAAAGTACCGCTCAGACCCATTTCCTCACGCATCATCTCTATTTCAGCCTCTGTTGCATCCTGCGGCGCCATCATTGAAACTATGTCACCTGGAGCCAGATCCATCAAAAAATATACAACAAAGGAAACAGCCAAGAGAACCGGCAGCATCATTAAAAACCGCTTCATAAT
>JAFACY010000202.1 GCA_023425285.1 Bacillota bacterium | reverse complement strand
ACCTATAGCACCTAATTTTGCAAACTTCGAACATGCCGAGCATCTCATAAGCACCGGTTTGTTTGAGGAAACCGCAAATGCTTAAAATCCCTTGAGGGGTTTTTTATTTACAAAAATTGTCCCTTTTTTCTCTTCGGGTTTGTTATATAAGTAAAGGCATAAATAAAATTATAATTTTTAAGGGAGGCTGCAAATGATTTTTTATCTTGCTGAAATATCTTGTGCTATAAATGGTGTTTTTTTAGCCGAAAAACTATTGTTAAAACCTTATGCGGAAAAAGAAAGTAGAGCACTCATCATATTTGGAAAATATTTAAGCCCTGCTCTTGTTATACTCTCTTATATGTCACGTTATCTGTTTTTAGATGATACATTAAAAAACATGCCATTATCATCTCACATGATCATTGGCTTATTATGGGGGTTCTTTATGAGCAGCACAGCCTATTATGCCAAGGCAAGAACTGCTAAGCGTAAGAAAATATGAATGATCACCCCCTTAATCACGGAGGTTTGTCTATGTGGCTTACTAAAATAAATATGACAATAATTCTTATCACAATTGTTGTTGTAATTATTTCATATTTATTTTATATACTTATTCCGACCACGATGGGCGAGGTAATGAATAAGTATATAGACACTGAAGAAATAGTAAAAATAACATTTATAATTGATGAAGTAAGAAAAGATGATATGCCTTATCACATACCGGATGAGGAAACGATAAACCTTTTGCATGATTATTTTTATGGTGTAGAGGCTACTCATGCCATGGCTGTACCTTACTTTGAAGAGACTGATAATTTTATATTTTATATCTATGATAAAAATGGCAAATTAGTAAGAATCACCAGTCATGATGGATGCAATGGATTGTATCTACATGTTCAGTCTGAAAAATGGTATAAGGTGAAGAATTATAATTGTTCTGATGAAATTATAAATGAAATAAAAAGTATGTTAGAGAATTGATAAGGGGGTAAAAAATGAGAAAAAGAAAAATTAAAATAATATTTTTACTAATTGCAGTTTTAACAGTCATTTCTGCATTGGTTGGATGCAGTAAGGATAATGAGAAAGAAACGACGACGTCTTTTCTGAAGACTTTGTATGAAGCTAATGACTATGAAAATTATGAGAAGGCTGTGGAGCGAAAGCTCAGTATAGCTGATGAGAAAACAGCAGGCTCTGATTTTATTGGAATTGTACCATTCAGCGATGAAGAAAACAGAGAAATATTCGGACATTATATTGATAAATACGCGCCCTTGGTTACGAAGGATGGCCTTGATAAATTATTTGCTTCGGGGGTGATTACATATATGGATGACTTGGCATACACAAATGATTTATATACAAAGGTTGAAAAAATTGAACTTGATAAAACCGAAGAACATGAATATGCATACACCGTAAAGCTTAAACTTGTGAAAGACAATAAAGAGGCAGCAGGTGAATGTACCGGTATAGTAGGAATGGCACAGGATGAAGACGGAAACTACAAGGTTAATTTTATAAAAAAGACAGATTCAAAGACAATAAATGATATGATGTATAAGGTAAGTAACTAAACAGAGGATGGATTTGCTTAATGAAAAGAGTGTATATCGCTATGGCAATGCTTGTGATCCTTATATTGGCATTGTTGCTGAAAATGAAAATAGACAACAGCTTAAACTCAATGTTTGATAAATGGGATAATGGAGATGTCGATACTACCGAAGGTGTTGAGATAATGAATTCCTTTGCAGAATATTTGCAAGAAAATCCTGAAATTACAACTGAGGATATAATAAAATTGTCTCAGAGGTTTAAGGTTTATGATGCAGATGGATTAAGAGTTATAGAATATGTGGAGAATCCGGAGTTTTACGGAAACAGCGGAAAATACAGCTACCATATCGCTATGCATGGTGACAAGGTTGAATTGATTGACAGTGAAAGCAGCATACGGATTGATGAGCTAAATAAAATAAAGGATAATTTATATGGTATGTATGTAACAGATTATAAGTTTTCCAATATTACGGGTATAGATATTTTTGGCATAACAATAAATGAAAACAGCATAAATCTTGAGCCGATTATAAGCAGGGAAGAAATACCGGACGGATTTCATTTTATAAAGTCGCTTTATTATGACAACGGACAT
Organism: Bacillota bacterium; assembly: GCA_023425285.1. Lineage (GTDB taxonomy): Bacteria > Bacillota > Clostridia > Tissierellales > Sedimentibacteraceae > Sedimentibacter. The sequence goes on along the minus strand of JAFACY010000202.1, from coordinate 1,849 downwards.
ATTTATTTTGAAGAGATAAAAAGTGATGGCAGCAGTGCTTCAATAAATGCGAATGGTTCAAGCTACGTGTTGCAATTAAATGAAGACGGATTATATCATTTTAATGATATTGATTAAATACTAATACAGGAGCATATATGAAAGAAGGCATAATATTTGATTTGGACGGAACGCTGTGGGATTCTGTCGAACCGGTTGTTGAGTCATGGAATGAAGTATTCAGAAATTGTTCTGATACGAACTATATATTGACTATTGAAAAAGGTAAAGGTCTCATGGGAAAAACAATTTCGGAAATTGCCTCCATAATCCTGAGTGAGATTGATAAAGACAGAGCATTGGAGATAATAGAGGAGTGCTGTCGCAATGAGTTGAAATATATAGAGAAAACAGGCGGCAGACTGTACCCCGATCTGAAAAACACACTGGATGAGCTGTATAAGAGGTATAGTCTATATATTGTGAGCAATTGTCAGGAAGGATATATAGAAGCATTTTTAGCATATCACAAAATGGACAAATATTTCAGTGACTATGAAAATCACGGCAGAACAAGGTTGTCCAAGGGTGAAAATATCAAGCTTATCATTGAAAGAAATAAATTGGATAAAGCAGTCTATATCGGTGATACACAGGGGGATTGCGATGCTGCAGGACTGGCAGGAATACCATTTATTCATGCGAAATATGGCTTCGGAACCGTAAATGAACCCGTGGCTTTCATTGATTCATTTGATGAGCTGCTCGCTTTATCAGAAAATTAAAGTGGTGACAAAATAGTTTTTAAAGAAGAGATAAAACCAGCATTTGGCTTTTTAAGCTCAGATGCTGGTTTTATATTTTAAGGTAAGTACCCGTATGTCTTATTTAAGCTCTGTTCCACCCCATTCAATGACTGTAAATCCGTTTCTTTCAAGTGTCTCAAGCTCAGGCTCCTGAACTTCAGCAAATTCGTTTAAAGCTTTATATACCATAAAAATTCTTAAAATGCTGTCCGGCTCCGGGTTTATATTCAGCTTGGCGCTGTTTTCATAAATATCTGTCTGGAATGTAATTAAATTATATTTGTTGTTTTGCATATGCGGGAGCCAGTAAACAATAAATTCGTTCAGTTCCTTAGGGGTCAATCCCATGTATTCTAATTTTTCCTGTAAAAATTGTATTGTATCTGATCCTTTTACCACAAAGCCTTTTGACATATCCCAGGAGGTTTCTCCTATACCTTCCCAGTATAAATATGAATATTCTCTGCCGTCATCCTTGTTGATCAATGTTCCGTCAGGTCCTGCAATTACTTCCCAGCCGTTTTTATACGTCGGATACGTACATGTCAGGGCACCGTCCATTTCGAGGCTTACAGATACTTCTGTTTCTTTTTCCGGATAAAGATATATAACAGGCTTTGCAAAGCCTCCTAAAAATATAAAATTATAGTCATAGGTTTCCGGACTGTATTCTCCCAAATAATATGCGTCAATCAGGTAAGCCAGTTCATGTTGTATCATTCTTGTGCTCAGCTCTTTTTGAGATACAGACTCATATTCATTTAAATTTACAATCCAGTCAGAATACAAGTTAAAGGTGCTGTCTCTCATATCTTCGCAGTATTGCTCCTTCAGATATCCAAAGAATGCCCATCCTCCATATGCATATGTCATACCGTTCCAGGTAAGGAGAGGTATACTTTCTCCGGTGGCTTCATTGTAGTGTTCACTAATTTCAAACTCCATTTTTTCACTGAAGTAATAATAATTGGTTATTGTTTTCTCGGCATCATTAGGATCCGCAATCGTTTCTGACCTGAAGGCTTCGGTAAATTCCAATTTATCTCCTTTTAAGGTAAATAAAT
>JAFACY010000171.1 GCA_023425285.1 Bacillota bacterium | reverse complement strand
GTAATTCAAATGATTTCGTAAGAGGATTGCATGGAAAATGCAATTTAGATATAGAAAAAAGATACATATTCCACTTTCCCGAGGATAATACAATCTGGTCGTGCAACTCGGCATATGGCGGAAATGTATTGTTAGGTAAAAAATGCTTTGCACTGCGTATTGCATCCTATCAGGGATGGAAGCAGGGCTGGATGGCGGAGCACATGCTCATACTTGGGATTGAAAATCCGATGGGAGAAGTTAAATATATAGCGGCAGCATTTCCTTCCGCATGCGGGAAAACAAATTTGGCAATGCTCATACCTCCCGAGCTGTACAGAAAAAAAGGATACAAGGTATGGACGGTGGGTGATGATATTGCATGGATGAGAATAAAGGAAGACGGAAGATTGTGGGCGATCAATCCCGAAGCCGGATTCTTCGGAGTAGCACCTGGAACCAATGAGAAATCAAATCCCAATGCTCTGATGTCAACACGGAAAAATTCTATTTTTACAAATGTCGCATACAATTTAGACGATGATACGGTATGGTGGGAAAGGATGGACAAAAATCCTCCCGAAAATGCTCTCGACTGGCAGGGAAATCCATGGAACGGAAAGAACTCAAATGAAAAAGGAGCTCATCCCAATTCAAGATTTACGGCTCCCGCTAAGAACTGTCCGTGTATTTCAAAGGAGTGGGAATCACCGGAAGGAGTTCCCATATCTGCAATAATTTTCGGCGGAAGACGGGCGAAAACAGCACCGCTGGTTTACCAATCAAGAAGCTGGCAGCACGGAGTGTTTGTGGGTTCCACCCTGGCGTCCGAAACCACTGCGGCGGCAGCAGGAAAGGTTGGCGTAGTCAGAAGAGATCCCATGGCGATGCTTCCGTTCATCGGATACAATGCGGGAGATTATTTCGGACATTGGCTTGAAATGGGAAGAAAAGCAAGCAATCCTCCGGAGATATTCCACGTTAACTGGTTCAGAACGGATACAAACGGTGATTTTATATGGCCGGGCTTCGGAGATAACTTCAGGGTGCTGGAATGGATAATCGACAGATGTGAAAATAAGGTCGGGGCTGAAGAGGCACCAATCGGATATATCCCACGTGTAGAAGACATCAATACACAGGGTCTTGATATAGCTGATGAAGCGTTAAGAGAATTGCTTACTATTGACAGTTTTTCCTGGATGGAAGATGTAAAAAGTATAGAGGAATTTTATGCTAAAATAGGCAGAAGAATCCCTGCCGAGCTGTATGATGAATTAAATAAATTAAAATATAATCTTTCTGAAATTTCTAAAATCAAAGAAGAATCCATAGCTTAGGATTCTTCTTTTTATAAATTTTTTAAAAAATATATTGACAAGCTTATAATTATAGATTAAGATGTGTATTAATATTTTAGATAAATAATGCGTTGAAGCAGAGAAAAGTATTTCAGAGGTTTACAGAGAATTGGTGGTGCTGAGAGCCAATGACTAAGGAATATAATATACACTGTTGAGCAGTCTTGCTGAAGTTACAGTAGGCAGGTACGTGTACCCACGTTACAGGGTTAGAGGTTGTCAGACCTTGATGAGCGATGATATTTATATATCATAATATGGGTGGTACCGCGGAAAACTTTCGTCCCAATAAACACAATCGTGTTTATTGGGATTTTTATTTTTCAAAGATATTAACTTGGCCAAGTTAAATATAAATTTAAAACAGAAATAATTAAAAATTTATTTAAAACTAAAGGAGCTTATTATGAAACTTAAAAAAATAATTGCAGCATTTTTATTGATACCGATGATTTTATCCGGATGTGCACAAGGTGCAGCCAATAAGGATTCAGAAAAATTTGTTATAGGTATTTCACAGATGATGGAGCACCCCGCTCTTGACGCATCGAGACAGGGCTTTATAGACGGGCTTAAGGAATTGGGTGTTGAGGTTGAATACATTGATCAGAATGCCCAGGGAGATACAAACAACGCACTCATGATTGCACAGAAATTTGTAAGAGACGATGTGGATTTAATATTTGCAATTGCCACACCTCCGGCGCAGGCAGCTAAGCAGGCGATCAAAGGAACAGATATACCGATGCTCTTTACGGCAGTGGCAGATCCTGTATTTTCTCAGTTAGTGCCTGACTTTAACGATACAAAGGAAAATATAACAGGTACTTCAAATGCAGCACCTATAAAAGAGAATCTTGAATTGTTCAAAGCGTTAAAAGAAGATATTAAGGATATCGGTATAATTTACAGCATAGGTGAAACAAATTCCGAAAGTCAGGTTAAAAGGTCAACGGAAATAGCAAAGGAAATCGGATTAAACGTAGAGACTGTCGGTATCACATCAGTAAATGATATACCGCAGGCAATAGACACTATTTCCAAAAAGGTAGAGGGCATATACCTGGTTACCGACAATATGGTTGCATCATCAATTCCTCTTGTGGCAACACTCTGTATCGAAAAAGGATTGCTGACGGTTGCTGCAGATGCTTCTCAGGTTCAGGGAGGAATATTGCTGGCAAGAGGTATAAGCTACCATGAATTGGGAAAAGAAACAGCAATCATGGCAAAGCAGATATTGGTTGACAAAAAAGATATATCTGAAATTCCCGTAAGAACATTGGATAAGTTAACTAAGAAGGTTAATGTAAAGACCATGGAAGCATTAGGACTTTCAAAAGACCTTAAGGTTTTCGAGGGAGCGGAATTTATTGAATAATAGAGAGGAAGATTAACATGTATTCACTGATAATGACATCAATGGAGCAGGGACTGATATTTGCAGTCCTTGCCATAGGAGTAACAATAACATATAAAATACTTGACTTTGCGGATTTATCCGTAGAAGGAACCTTCCCCATGGGAGCCTTCATATTTTCAAAATTCATAATATCAGGCTTAAGTCCCGTAACAAGCACACTGCTTGCATTTGCATTCGGTACACTCGCAGGACTTCTGACCTACACACTCAATATAAAATTGAAAATAAAAGCGCTGCTTTCCGGAATACTCACCATGACAATTTTATATTCAGTAAACCTAAGATTAAACGGAAAATCAAACATAGGACTGTTCAGCTACGATTCCATATTTCAGGGACTTCCCGTGATAGCAGTCGTAGTTGTGATAATAATAGCAATAAAAATATTGATGGACCTATTTTTAAAAACAGAAATAGGATATCTTCTCATAGCAACAGGAGATAATGAGACACTGGTAAAATCCCTTGGAGAAAATGCAAGCAAATACAAAATGATAGGTCTTATGCTCTCAAACGGCTTAGTGTCATTGAGCGGAGCCATGATGGCACAGTATCAGGGCTTTGCAGAAATAACAATGGGAACAGGAATAATAGTAATAGCAATAGCATCGATAATAATAGGAGATACCGTATTAAAGAACAATAAAAAACTAAAGAACACAACAAGAGCAATAATAGGAG
>JAFACY010000146.1 GCA_023425285.1 Bacillota bacterium | reverse complement strand
TTTTACGTATAAAGTAGTAATAAATTTGAGATTTCAGCATATAAAGCTTGCAAATTAAAAGAAAAATGTGGTATAATACACTATCTTCTAATTGATTTTAGTCTTGTATATAAATTAAAAGGTAGTGTTTAAATGGCAAAAAGAAAGAATTTCGGAATAAAGAATTTTTTCTTTTCATTGATAGCTGTATGTATAGTTATTTATATATTTCAAAGTTTACACGGTACTATTGAAACGGCTGTTGCTGAAAAGGGAGATCTTGAAAATATAATCAAGGCTGAAGGAATAATTGTCAAGGATGAGAAGATTTACAACGCAACTCTTGACGGAAGTGTTACATATTATTTTGAAGAAGGTTCCAAGGTAAAGCAGGGACAGCTTATCGCTGATTTAAATACTGATGCCAATTCAGCGCAGGTAAACAGACAAATAGCAGAGATTGATGCAGCAATAAACTCAAGAAATAAAAATCCGGAGGCTTCTGCGGCGGTAGCAAAGGAAACTTTGATTCTGTACGAAGCAGACATACAGCAGTCTATTCTAAAAAATGATCTGGACGGTATGTACAATATTGTCAGTCAGGCTGATAATGATGGTTCTCTGGAGGTTAATCAGGGTACATATGATGCATATGATGTCAATCAGCTTGCCAACATGAAAAAGGATCTTGAAAAGAGTGTTTCTACAAACAAGGTTCCGTATTATTCGGCTAAGGCCGGAATCATAACATATAAAATAGACGGTCTGGAGAATGTATACAGCATAGAAGATGTATATGATTTAACCGCAAGCAGCACGTTAAAAAAAGAGTATACTGTATCAGACAAGTCAACTAAGGAATCAGTTTCGGCAAATGAAGGTATTTTGAAGGTCATAAGAAATTTTGATTATTATATTGCTGCCACGGTTGACAATGAAAAAGCAAAATTATTTACAGAAAATAAATACATAAAAACGCGAATTCATTCGGACGGACAATCTCATGAGGTATGGGGATTTATCAAAAAAATAAATTACGGCAGTGAACAATCGGTATTGATATTATATTTTGATGATTATTTTTATAAAATTTATGATAAACGCTATGTAGATTTGGAATTAATAACCGATATATATGAAGGAATAAAAATAAATACACAGTCATTGACGGAAAAAGACGGTATGACGGGTGTGTATGTGCAGGATGCAAGCAACATAATAAAGTTTTTCCCTGTTGAAATTATAGGAAGGGATGAAAATTTCGCCATAGTTGGATTGGGAGAATATATTGAAAAGGATGAAAGAAGAATAATTAAAATAGACGGTAAAAATTTTTACACGGTGAAAATATTTGACAAGGTCGTATCAGATCCGGAAACCGTGTACGAAGGACAAATAGCAGATTAGGAGATTATCGTGAGTATTAAGGAAAATATTGATGGAATTTTAAAAAGAGTCGCCGGCGCTTGTGAGCGTTCGGGCAGAAATCCTGATGATATTACTCTCATAGCTGTTTCTAAAACCGTTAACGCTGACAGAGCCAGGGAAGCGGTAGAGGGCGGCATCTCAAATCTTGGAGAAAACAGAGTACAGGAATTAACGGATAAATTTGAAAAGCTTTCAGATATAAATGTCAAATGGCACATGATCGGTCATTTGCAGAAAAACAAGGTAAAGTACATAATTGACAAGGCGGAGTTGATTCACTCCGTAGAAAGCCTGGAGCTTGCGGAGGAGATCGATAAAAGAGCAGCAAAGAACAACCTGAAAGCAAATATCCTGGTAGAATTGAACATAGGTGAAGAGGAAAGCAAGTTTGGCATAAGCGAAGAAACTGTTTATGATTTTGTTAAGTCTTTGGAGCAGTTTGAAAACATCAATGTTTTGGGGATTATGACTGTTGCGCCCTTTGCCGAGGACCCTGAGGAAATCAGGTGGGTATTTAAAAATATGAAAGTAATATTTGATAAATTATCAAATATGAATATAAAAAATTCCAACATGAAATTTTTATCCATGGGAATGACAAATGACTTTGAAATTGCTATTGAAGAAGGCGCCAATATTATCAGAATAGGAACCGCAGTATTTGGCGAAAGAACATATAAGGAGGAAGAGTAAAATGGGAGTAATGGAAAAGGTAAAGGATTTTATCGGCATCACGGATTTAGATGAAGATTATGAAGAGGAGGATGTTGTTGAGGAAAACAGCAGCATAGGAAGAATGGAAACCTTCACGAAAAAAAGTAATGTAATCAAGGTTCATTCTAATACCGATATGAAAGTCTTTATTTGTGAGCCAAATAAGTACGAGGATTGCACAAAAGCAGTTGATGAAATCAAAAACAGAAAAGTGGTAGTTCTTAATATCGAAGGTATGGAATTAGAGGACCAGAAACAAGTTTTTGAATTTATCAAGGGTGCGGTATATGCACTTGAAGCAAGCATCCAGAAAATATCAAACGGAATATTTGTATTAGCTCCTTGCAACGTACAGATTGACGGAAGATTAAGTGACAGATACGAGAGGAATTATTATTTTAAATAAGGAGCAAATATGTTTTATACAGTAAAAATCGCTCTTTTATCACTATTAAGGATCATAGATTTATTAATACTGATAAGAGTATTGCTATCATTTTTCCCAACCCTACAATCACATAAGATATCCTACTTTATCTACCAAATGACAGAGCCTGTACTGGCTCCTTGCAGAGCAATTTTAGATAAACTGGGTTTAGGCATGGGAATGATTGATTTCTCACCGATATTAGCGTTTTTATTATTGAGATTAATCAGTAATATAATAATGTAAATATAGGCAAATGGATAATTAGATAATTATGAAAAATTTTGATAAATATTATGATTTTATAAAAGATGAAGACACAAAGAATTCAGTCAGAAAGATTGCAGACAAGGCAAATTATGTAAGCAAAAATTATATGGCTGCAGTGACTGAATTCACAAATCCCTACGTTGCGGATTTGTGTATACCCATAATAAAAAACTATAATATAAAATATAAACCTTTCCCCTCATTTTTACACGGTGAGAGGAAAGTTTTCATTTTATACCCGGAATTTCTTGAAGACATAGACGTAAATGAATTTGTGACTGCACTAAGGATTTTTAACAAGTCTAAATTCAAGAAGCTGAACCATAAGGATTACCTGGGTTCGTTGATGTCTTTGGGCATAGACAGGAATAAAACAGGAGATATCTACGTGTATGATGATTATGCCGACATAATCCTGCACGAAGATATATCCGATTATATAATGTACAATTTAGATAAAATAGGACACAATAAAATAGAAGTTGAAAAAATAAAAATTGATGATGTTAATTTTAAAGAACAGGAGCATGTGATATTAAACATTACAAGCTCTTCAATGAGGCTGGACAACATAGTCAAGCATATTACCAATACATCGAGAGAGACAGCTTCAAACATGGTGAAGTCCGGAAATATAAAGGTCAATTGGCAGGTTGAAGAGAGAACAGCCCGTGAGCTGCTGGAAAATGACATGATTTCAGTCAGCAGATACGGTCGGTTTAAAATATACAGACATAACGGATTAACAAAGAGCGGAAAAAACAAGATTGAAATCAAGCACTATGTTTAACAAGGAGAACCTATGAATTTTATAATCGGCTTAATATTTGCATCCTCAATTTTAGTGGATCAGCTCACAAAGTCATGGGCTGTCAATGTACTTAAAGACGGCAGTTCAATAAAAGTAATCGGAAATTTTTTGCGCTTCACCTATGCGGAAAACAGGGGAGCTGCATTCAGTATACTGCAAAATCAAAGATGGTTTTTTATTGTTGTAACAATTGTTATGCTGATTGTTTTAGCATACATATTTTTCAGGACAAAAAACATCAATAAGCTTTCAAGATTGTCCATAGCAATGATTGCAGGCGGGGCCATAGGCAATTTCATAGACAGGCTGATGCTTGGATACGTTATAGATTTCATAGACGTGAGGTTCGGAAGCTTTTACAATTTCCCCATATTCAATATCGCCGACAGCTTTGTTGTGTGCGGAACAATACTTATGATATTTTTGATTCTTTTCAATAAGTTTGAAACAAAAGAGTGAAGATATGAAGACCATGGATGATTTAAACAACACTGAATATGATGAAATTGATATAGATGACGAAATATGCATAGTTTCGGATGCGGAAAACGAAAGAATAGATGCATATATTGCAAGGCAGCTTGAGGAAATGTCCAGAAGCTCGGTCCAGAAGCTCATAGCGGACGGAATGATTACCGTAAACAATAAGAGCATCAAAGCAAATTACAAGCTTAAAAAAAATGATGAGATAAATATAATAATTCCCGAGCCGGAGCCGTTGGACATTTCAGCCGAAGACATACCGATTGACATTGTTTATGAGGACGATGATTTAGCCGTTATAAACAAGCCTCAGGGCATGGTCGTCCATCCCGCACCGGGACATCACACAGGAACTCTGGTGAACGGCTTGATGTATCACCTTAAAAATCTCTCGTCAATAAACGGAGTTATGCGGCCCGGCATAGTACACCGTCTCGACAAAAACACTTCGGGCATGATGCTGGTTGCCAAAAACGATAAATCACATAATTTTCTGGCAAAATGCCTTAAGGAGCATTCCATAAACAGAATTTATTACGCATTGGTTGAAGGCAATATAAAGGACGATGAGGGAGTCGTTGACGCACCTCTCGGCAGAAGCGAAAAAGACAGAAAAAAACGCACCGTAACGACTAAAAACAGCAAAAATGCGGTAACAAATTACTGGGTTGTGGAAAGATACGGTAAATACACACTTTTGAAATTAAAGCTGCAGACAGGCAGGACACATCAGATAAGAGTCCACATGAAGTACATCGCTCATCCCGTTGTGGGCGATGACGTATACGGCAGTAAAACAAATAAATTCGGACTGAACGGACAGCTGCTGCATTCAAAGACAGTGGGCTTCATACATCCGTCCACAGGCGAATACATGGAATTTGACAGCGAATTACCCGAATACTTTGCAAAAGTTCTGAGAATTATAAGTGAACGATAGGAGAACAATTATGAAAATAAAAGCTGTAATAATGGATGAAAAAGCAATTGAAAGAGCGTTGTTCAGAATTTCTCACGAAATAATAGAAAAAAATAAGGGTGTTGAAAACTTAGTACTCGTAGGCGTTAAAACGAGAGGTTGGCCCCTGTCTCTCAGATTATCCGGCAAGATAGAAGAAATAGAAGGCTCAAAGGTTCCTGTATTTCCTTTGGACATAACATACTACAGAGATGATTATGAAAAGGATGACAGAGCACCCCTTTACGTTCAGAGCTTTGACTATGACATTAAGGATAAAACAGTAGTATTGGTGGATGACGTTCTGTACACAGGCAGGACGGTGAGAGCTGCCCTGGATGCAATTGTTGATCAGGGCAGACCCAAAAATGTTGAGCTTGCAGTATTGATTGACAGAGGACACAGAGAACTGCCCATTAGAGCTGATTTCATCGGTAAGAACGTGCCCACATCAAAGACGGAAAGAATCAGTGTGCAGTTAGAAGAAACAGACGGAACAAATCAGGTGGTAATAAAGGAATAATCATGGCAGATTTAACCGAAGGCAATATTTCCAGGCAGATAATCCGACTGGCGTTTCCGCTTCTGATAGGGAACATTATCCAACAATTTTACAATACCATCAATATGATGATAGTCGGTCGCTATGTGGGTGAAAATGCTTTTGCTGCCGTCGGAGTAAGCGGCAGCGTAATGAATTTTTTTATTGCGGTAATCATAGGCTTGTGCGTAGGTTTTTCGATTCTTTATGCAAATTTCTACGGCGCGAAGGACTATGACAAGCTCAGGAAGACAATTTTCATGACCGCAGCCATAGGACTCGGCATGACAGTTATTTTGTCTTTAACGGGATTTATATTCGTTAAAGAAATTTTGTATGCCATCAAGACTCCGGAGCCCTTATTTAATGAAGGAGTAATATATCTGAGAATAATATTTGCAGGTATGATATTTTGTGTTTTCTATAATTTGAATGCAAGCATATTGCAGGCAATAGGAAAGACTAATATCATGCTTTTTGTTTTGTTGATATCGATGGCATGCAATCTGCTACTAAACTATACATTTGTGGCAATACTGAGGATGGGTGTCATGGGAGCTGCCCTTGCCACCATATCATCTCAGGCAACATCTGCAGCAATGTGCATATTTTACATCCGGAAATTTGTGCCGAGGCTTAAATTGACTAAAGCCGATATGGTATGGGATAAAAAAATATTTTCAACATCATTTAAGTTCGGCTTCACATCATCATTGCAGCAATCAAGCCTGTACTTTGGCAAGCTTCTGGTGCAAAGTGCCATTAACGCCTTGGGAACTGCTGCCGTTATGGCATATACCGCGGACATACTCATAGAGCAACTGCTGCTCGCATTCGGAGACAGCGGCGCCGCAGCTATTGCGGTCTTTGTTGCTCAAAACTACGGACACAACGAAGCGGAAAGAGTAAAGAATGGATTGAGAAACGGTATGAGGCTCATGGTTACAACAGGAGTTATATTGAGTACGCTGCTGTTTATAATTAAACCTTTTGTGCTTTCACTTCTCATAAGCGTAGAAAACATACAGGTAACAGAACTTGCACTGAGATATCTGAGCATCATGTGCATTTTCTACCCTTTGTCATTTATTGCAAACTCATTCCAGGGATATTTCAGAGGCATAGGCAGAATTCATTTCGCTTTTATAGCCACATTTTCACAGATAATTATAAGAGTAATTTTAATACACAATCTTACCGCACACATGCATCTGACGGCAGTGCCGATATCTACAGGCATAGGCTGGATTACTATGTTAGCAATTCAGACAGCATCCTTCTACAAAATAAAAAACTCCGGAACAAAAGACAATTTAACAGCATAATAAAAATCAGCATTAGGTGCTGATTTTTTTGTCATCTGGAGTGACAGGGAAGGATATCGACTATTTTGTTGCAAAATAAAATGATAAAAATATTGATAAAAATATTGACATATTATTCTGATTTTTATATAATAATTTTAAATAATATGTTTTATGATGATTTATATTTGAAGGTGAAAATATGAAGAAAGAAATTGTATCATTAAAGAATATAGTTGAATCAATAGTTCCGATAACTCGTTTTAATCGTGGAGAAGCAAATAAGGTATTTGAAGAGGTAAGTGAATATGGAACTAAAGTTGTATTTAAAAATAATGTTCCGGCTTGCGTTTTAGTAGACCCTAAACGTTATGAAGAAATGGTTGAAGCGTTAGAAGATTATGCCTTGTATTTTGAAGCTGAAAAACGGATGCAATCAGCTGAAAAGGAAGGCTTTATAAGCTCAGAAAATGTATATAAGAAGCTGGATATAAATGAAGCTGAACTTGACGATATTGATGTGGAGCTTGAGTAATGGTATGGGAAATAGAATATACAAAGTATGCCATTGATGATTTGGAAAACCTTGATAAAACTCAACAGATTCAGGTAATTAAGGCAATTAACAAGACCGCAGAAAATCCTCTGCCAAAATCAGAAGGCGGATATGGTAAGCCTTTGGGAAATCATGTTTCAAGTAATTTATCGGGCTATTTAAAAATTAAGCTTTTAAAGCTTGGACTCAGAGTTGTGTATGGTATAGTACGGAAAGACAATTTAATGAGGATTGTCATAATATCAGTCCGTGATGAGGAATCTGTTTATAAAATCGCACAGAAACGAATATATAATGACAAATAAAACGAGACAGATGAAATGCGGATAACAAACTATCCTTGATTTCATAATGAAAGTAGCTAAAGTACATGGAAGGAAATTCATATTGAGTTAAGGCGAGACATGCAAAAAGGAATTGTTATAATCAGCAGTTCCTTTTTTATTATGAAAAAAATAATAATGGATAATTTGATACTTATAATTCTTTTTTTTCGTCCGATATATAAGCAAAGAAGTATACCAATAACTAATGAGGGAGAAAATATCTATGAAAGCTTTTAGCATCAAAAATAAAATGATAATTTTAATGCTTGTTTTAGCGGCATCGATTGGATTGGTGGGATTTTTATCTGTAAATCGAATGAATGCACAAAAAGAATCTTCGCTCGAGCAGTTAGAAATCTCCATTAAGCAGGATTACGATAAGCAGATAAGAGCAGGTGGAGAGCATTCACTCCATTATACAAAAAGTGTATGACTACGCCATAGAAGGAAAATACACAATGAAAGAAGCCCAGCTGCTGAGTGCAGATTTGATTAGGGATGCTCGATACGGTACTGACGGATATTTTTGGACAGACACATATGACGGAGATAATGTGGTGCTTCTCGGTAACGCAGAGGTTGAAGGGAAAAATCGTTTTAATAATGTGGATGCGAATGGCTTCCCTTTTATAAAAGAAATAATTCAGGCCGGTCGTTCAGGCGGCGGCTATACAGATTATTGGTTCCCACGCTCTACAGGAGGAGATGCACTTCCTAAACGAGGATATTCTCTTGCATTCGAACCATTTCAATGGGTCATTGGAACGGGGAATTATACGGAATTTATCGATGAAGCAATAGCAGAACAAAGGGCAGTTGTAGAGCAGCAGATTTCACGATCTATAATGCAGATGACAACTATTGCAGTGATTTCTCTTGTGATTGCAATTATGCTCAGTCTTTACATTACAATGAGCATTGTGCGACCACTGGGAAAATTCGTCCGTACAACCGATCGGCTTGCAAAAGGGGATTTTGACACGGAGATTGATGTCAGATCTAAGGATGAACTGGGCACTTTGGCAAACTCCTTGAGCCTTCTCGTTGAACGCCTCAAAACCTATGGTGGTTATATTAATGAAATATCTGACCAGCTGGAGAGCATAGGAAAAGGGGATTTGCGTCTGAACCTTGTGCATGATTATGATGGAGAATTTCGTCCGATTAAAGATGCACTTGAGCGTACATCTGCGATGCTCAGTGATACGCTCGCAGAGAGCAGAAGAGTTGCCGGACAGGTTTCCATCGGTTCAGAACAGGTTTCCAGGGGAGCACAAGCGCTGTCCCAGGGAGCTGCAGAGCAGGCGAGTGCCATAGAAGAACTCTCTGCATCTATATCCGACATCGCAGGGCATATGAAAGATTCGGGGAAAGGTAGTGAAGAAGCTCGTGAACTTACGAGGCTATCCAACGAAAATGTTGCACAGAGTCAAAGCCAAATGCAGGAAATGCTCAGGGCAATGGAAAATATCAGCAGTAAATCCAATGAAATCGGCAAAATTGTCCAAAACATTGACTCCATCGCCTTCCAAACAAATATTCTTGCACTCAATGCCGCGGTAGAAGCAGCACGTGCAGGAGAAGCCGGCAAAGGATTTGCGGTCGTTGCGGACGAAGTAAGGAATCTCGCAGGAAAATCTGCAGAAAGCGCAAAAATAACCACGGAGCTTATAGATGCTACTATTGAAGCAATTCGAAGAGGGACATTGATTGCGTCAGAAACAGCAGAATCCTTAGAGGGTGTTGTCGACAAATCACAGAAAATTTCAGACATCATCGAAAAAAATGCATCAGCAAGCGCAGATCAGGCA
>JAFACY010000091.1 GCA_023425285.1 Bacillota bacterium | reverse complement strand
ATGACGGTAAGCCGTTTTCCATAGTATTATCAATATTGTAATTATATTGATTACTCAACACATCATAACTGTAAATGATTGATAGTACTATGGAAAACGGCTTACCGTCATGCCTGTTCCTGCGCATACAAACAGGCAATTTTTCATCTATGAATCGTCTGCAATAAAGACCTGTAAGCTCGTCCCTGAAATATGTACTACTGTCAATATACGGCGTTTTAAATCTAAAATTATCTGTATTCACACCAACATCAACATTATATGTAACTTTTTTTAAAAGCTCTATAACGTATATATTTTTCCCTACGACTTTCGGGGTAGCTATCACTGCAAAAGAATTATCATTCTGGTGGTCTACTTTCATAAATGTGTCATTCATAACATAGGCCATTGTAGAAATACAATTTTTACAGGATTCGTTTCTGCCCCAGAAATCATAACAAGTTCCGATACAAACAATCTCATTATCGTTAGATACAACCCAGGACATATGCTTTATCGGATCAACAATACGCACTATATCATATATTTCATTAAATATTGACTGCTTGTCATTAAGTGTTTCAAAAACAGCAGGGAGAAACTCATCAGCAGAATTTTTATCAGATTTTGATTCAGTATTCATACAAGCAGGATTTCTGAAATCTGACGGTACAACTCCTGTGAATTTTTTGAAAATTGTTGCAAAATGGTTCTGATAGCTAAAGCCTACTCTTAAAGCTACCTCAAGAATGCTTAAATTCGTATTAAGCAGCAGTTTTTTGCTCTGCTCCACTCTTATCTTATTTATATTGTCCATCAGGTTGAGTCCCGTCTCTTTTTTTATCATATTTGAGAGGTAGGCAGTGCTGAGGTTAGTATGCTTTGCAAGCTTATCCAGAGTTATCTTTTCTGCGTAGTGTGCTTCTATATATTCAATTACCTGACGTATTGGTTTTGTATAAGATATTTTCCTGCTGGATGCCACAGTTTCGGTAAATTTCACCATAGCATATTTCATCAATTCATATATATCGTTTATATTGTCGAGCCTTTCCATCTGGCTGATTATCTGATCTGCAATATCCAATGTTTTGTAATATGGTGCATTGGCCTCAATCGCTGCATAACAGCTCATGGAACAAACCTTAATCAAATTGTTCTTAAGTGAGCGTACATAGTTTTCATCCTGAAGCTGATCCATAGGTACGCTTCCTGCATTAATGCCGTTTAAAAAATTCAGCAGTGCTTCCTTATCGCCTCTTTGTATGCTTTCCTTTATTGTTAAATAGTTTGAAAATGTACTATGTTTTGTTACGGAATCTTTGATTACATTGATTTCTTTTTTAAGCTCAATCATGCTGAATTCAATTTCAGAATCTATATCATGATTCCCTTTCAGCACCTGCCTAGGCATTATGTCTGAAAAGGAATTTGCTATTAAGCTGTTAAGCACCATTCCCATAGGCATTATCCTGTCATAAGATACTACGGGAACCTTCAAAAGCAAGGCTCTCATAGTCTTCCTTTTTTCTGCTGACAGATTCATAGAATCAAGAAGCTTTTCCATTTCGTATGAATACAGCTTGTTAATAAAAACAAATTGTGTAACAAAGGCACCGGCATATCTATCGCCGTTATAAAAAAATCTGACATTGCAAACAAGATTAGATTCTAAAAAAAATGTATAAAACATATCTTTTTTAATTTCTGAAGATGAAAATTCCTTTGTTAAAAATGAAGTTATCCTGTTCAATCCTAACCCTATAAAGTTGTTGACAACATTCTTTGACGGAAGGCATGAAGTAATATTAAGCTCTGTATCAAAAAATAAAATACCTATTCCTGTAGCCTTATAAAAATTGTTTAATATTTGATATATATTTTCATTATTTAACATATCAATGCACCTCGATTATGATTATATGTAAGTTAGCATTATATGTCAATTTTCCTTTGTAAAAATAATCACAATTTTATATCAATAATCTTAATTTCGTATCCATCATATTAAAAAAAGGACTCAATTAACTTATCTTAAGGTCGATTATTAACTTAGCAAATTCTGCTTGTTGGGAGATTTAGAGGAGGAGACTTATATGAAAAACTACAAAATACGAAAAAAGCTATTGGTAAGCTTAGGCTCTCTCGGTGTATTACTTTTAATTATGTGTTCCGTAGCATTTTATTGTATTATCATGACAAATTCACGGCTCAATTCAATTTACACCGAAAATTACACCGCATCAAAGGCTATAGGAAGAATACGTGAAATATATCAATATGAGCGTACTGTTTCAAGGGATATTGCTACCATGGATGTAATCAGCTCCGCAACCGTGAAAAATGATGAGGCAGATGCGGTCAGCTCCGCAACCATAAATTATATTGACGAATTAAACGATTTGCAAATAATGATGAAGGAAAACTTCGATTTATATGAATCAACAATTAAAACTCAGGAGAGCAATGAAATTTTTGAGAAAATAAAATCTTTATATTTTGGTGAATATGCAGCTTATAAGGAAACACTTAAAAATTATGCCGAACAAGAGGACTCATCTGCTGCTCTTGAGCATTTGCTTCTGGACATAGATATTAATGAGATTATGTATGATTATCTGACTCAGATAGAGGAATTAAACGAGGGTTATATAGAAAATGCTATGCTGGAATCAAAAAGAGCAGCAATGATAACATATACCGCAGGCATTTTATTTGTTATTTTTGCAGTATTCTGGCTGTTGTACCTGGTAAAAACATTGGACAAAATGATTGCCGGACAAGTGGAGAAACTGGTTAAAGCTACAAATGAAAT
>JAFACY010000047.1 GCA_023425285.1 Bacillota bacterium | reverse complement strand
CATAAATATTACTTGCTACAATAAATCGAAGTAGGTGAAATCGATGTACAATTTATCTAATATTTCTGATACAGTTCAGAAATACGCAAAGATAACTGCAAAAATAGTCAAGGTTGATGTTGAGGTTGTAAACAGAGACCTCATAAGAATTGCAGGCACGGGAATCTTCAGCGAAAGAATAAATGAGGATGTATCCGAAAATTCTCATGTCTATAAAAATGCAATAAAGACGGGTGAGCTTCAGATAATAAGAGAGCCCGGCAGGGACGAAAGATGCAGAGATTGTAAAATTAAAAATGAGTGCAATGAAACCTTTGAAATATCCATGCCCATTAATATGAAGGGAGAAATCATAGGTGTAATTGGCATGGCAAGCAAGGACGATGAATCTAAAAAACTGCTTGAGGAAAATTTAGACAGCTATCTAGATTTTCTGGTTCAGATTGCGGACTTTATAGGAACAAAAGCCTATGAATATGCCGATGCCAAAGAAAAGCAGTCTGTAATAGAAATGCTGAAGCTCATTACAAGATCCATGGACGAGGGTGCCATAATCATTAATAACGACGGAAATGTGGATACGATTAATCTCAGTGCCAAGCAGCAATTGGGTATTACCCGAATTATCAATAATGAAAAAATTCATATAGAGCCAACCGGTGACACGGTAAATAACAGCAAGGAGTACAGAGTAACAATAGGAAACAACGTCAATACTGTAATAGGAGATATATACGATGTTCCGGAAAATCTTTTTTACAAGCAGGTAATGCTGTTCAAGAATATTAAAAATGTTCA
The DNA here is from genome assembly GCA_023425285.1 of Bacillota bacterium. GTDB lineage: Bacteria > Bacillota > Clostridia > Tissierellales > Sedimentibacteraceae > Sedimentibacter. Next base: position 2,771 of record JAFACY010000047.1, on the reverse strand, counting down.
GTCAAATATATATGCTATGACTTCAACTGTAAATGCGCTCAATGCCGACAGAATTATAGGAACAAGCAAAAAAACAATCGAGCTTAAGGAAGAAATCAAAAAGGTAGCCAACTCATTTTCCACAGTCCTTATAACCGGAGAAAGCGGAAGCGGCAAGGAGGTTGTGGCTACGGCAATATGGCAGAACTCTGACAGAAGAAACAACAGATTTGTGGCTATAAACTGTGCGGCTATACCGGAATCGCTGCTTGAAAGTGAACTGTTCGGATACGTTAAGGGAGCTTTTACGGGAGCAGACCCAAACGGCAAAATAGGCAAGTTCGAGCTTGCAAACAACGGAGTTATATTTTTGGATGAAATCGGAGATATGCCCATTTATCTTCAGTCAAAGCTTTTGAGAGTTATCCAGGATAAAAAGATTACCAGAATAGGCTCTAACCAGGTAATTCCTCTGGATGTGAGAATAATTGCGGCAACAAATAAGGATTTGAGAAAAATGATAAATGAAAATAAATTCCGTGAGGATTTATATTACAGACTAAATGTAATACCCATTGAAATAGCTCCTCTGAGAGAACGAAAAGAGGATATAAAGGAGCTTGTGTTTTATTTCATTCATTATTACAGAAAGCTGTTCGGTAAAAATTTCACACGCATAGAAGATGGTACTATGGAAAAACTTATGTCATATCCGTGGCATGGAAATGTCAGGGAACTGGAAAATACGGTGGAATTTATGGTCAATATGATGGAATTCGGTATTATTAATGACGAGACTCTTCCTGTAAATATAAAGAAGAACAATGATATAATAAAAAGTGATGTAATAAGGACATTAAAGGAAATAGAGTATGATGAAATAAAAAAGGCAATAGAATACTACGGTGATACAACGGAAGGCAAACTTAAGGCGGCAGAAGCACTGGGCATCGGCATAGCCACATTATACAGAAAACTTCAAAACTAAACATTGCGTTTAGTTTTTTTATGCCCTAACCCCATTTTTACGACCGAAGGGAGAGAAAAATGGCGGTAGGTCAAATACACCGAATTCCCAATTTATGCGACGCAAGGAGCAAATAAATTGGTGAATGAGACTGTTTATGCCCTAACCCCATTTTTCAAAGTATTTTTTCTGAAAAATGGTTGGTAGGTCAAATGCAAGGAATGTCAAATTTATGTAAGCGAAAGCGAACGAATAAATTTGATTCATTCTACTGCTTGTTTGAAAAAATTTTGAATAATTGTCCGCAAATATTAAATAATAGTAAGTAGAATTGAGCGAAATTCATTATTTGGAGCCGACGATTATCAAAATGATAAATATGCTATTAAGATATAGTATTTTTTTAACGATTATTTTTACATAATTGTCCAAAGTGTTTAAAGATATGGGATTTAGTGTAATACTAAATAAACAAAATGAAATTATCAATTTGATAATTGATTATCAAATTGATAATTTCATGATTGAGCAATGGATAACTCGTTTTTTCTTTTATGTTTTCAATTTGAAATATATTGAAAATTGAATAAAAAAATTATTACAACTCACAGAAAAGTTGGCACAGATTTTGCTTTGATTTGTATTGTAAAATATTTTAAGAAAGGTAGTAGAGATGACACTGAAATATGATTTAGTACAAAACGATATTTCCAAAAGGGAAAAAGCTGATTTAAGCTTTGTGAATGAAGAAACGGCGAAAAAGGTTCTTAAATATCACTCAAGCTTTGATCAGTATACGGAAACCCCTTTGGTTGAATTAAAGGAACTGGCTAAGTATTTAGGATTGAAGGATGTCTTCATAAAGGATGAATCATACAGGTTTGGGCTCAATGCATTCAAGGTATTAGGAGGAAGCTACACAATCGGACAGTATATTGCCAAGAAATTAGGGAAAGACATAGATGAATTACCATATAAAACATTAATTTCTGAAAAGGTTAAAGAAGAGTTAGGCGAACTGACATTTATTACGGCAACAGACGGAAATCACGGCAGAGGGATTGCCTGGACAGCAGAACAATTGAAACAAAAAGCAATTGTTTATATGCCTAAGGGAAGCGCTCTTGAAAGACGTGACAGAATAAGGGCACACGGCGCACAGTGCGAGATAACTGAGTGGAATTATGATGATACTGTAAGATACTGCAACGAGCTTGCTGAAAAAAACGGTTATGTGATGGTGCAGGATACATCGTGGCCGGGATATGAAGAGCTGCCGAGATGGATTATGCAGGGATATATGACCATGGCGTATGAGGCATATCTGAAGCTTCAAAAACAAAATATAAGACCGACACACATTTTCTTACAGGCTGGAGTTGGTTCATTGGCATCGGGAGTATGCGGATTCTTCTCATCGGTGTATGCTGACACCAAACCCATAATTACAATTGTGGAGCCTGATAAAGCAGCGTGTCTTTACGGCACGGCAAAGGCTGATGACGGGAAATTGCATCCTGTAACGGGTGAAATGAACACCATTATGGCAGGTCTGGCATGCGGAGAGCCGATTACAATCGGATGGCCCATACTTCATGCATATGCGGAAAACTTTATGGCAATACCTGAAGAGGCTGCGGCTCATGGTATGAGAGTATTAGGAAACCCCCTTAAGGGAGACGAAAGAGTTATATCCGGCGAAAGCGGAGCAGCTACCATGGGTGCCGTATCGCAGGTCATGACAAGAGATGAATTGAAGAGTGTCAAAGAAAGCTTAAAGCTTGACGAAAATTCTGTAGTGTTGTTGTTCAGTACAGAGGGAGAT
>JAFACY010000275.1 GCA_023425285.1 Bacillota bacterium | reverse complement strand
TTGAGCTTTTTGAAAGAGGTGAAATATTTACACAACAGGAAAGTGTATATATAAAGGAACAGGAATTAATTAAAGAATTATCCGGAAAAACCTTTATATCCGTAAACGGCAGAGATAAAATCTTTGATACGGATGATACAATTTCTTTATTGTTTAAAGAACCCACATCCTACTATGGAAAAATGGAGGATCTGTCCAAGGACTTAAACCGGTTAAAGTACAAGGGATACAAAATTGCCATCATGCTTTCAAGCTATGACGGATGTACAAAGCTTAACAGCATATTGAATGATTATGACTGTGTGACCACATTGTCAAAAAGCTCCAATATTGCAGCCGAAAGCGGACAAGTGATAATAGTCCCGGGAGAGCTGAAAAAGGGCTTTGAGTTCTATGAGAACAAAATAATAGTGCTTACCGAAAACGAAGTATTCGGTACGGCCGTTAAAAAGCCTCACAAGGCTAAAAAACGCAAGGGTTCAAAAATCGAAATATTCACCGATTTAAAGGTCGGCGATTATGTGGTACATGAGCACCATGGTATAGGTCAATATGTGGGCATAGAAAAAATAGATGTCCAGAATATCAAAAAAGATTATCTTTGCATAAAGTACAAGGGTGAGGATAAGCTTTACGTTCCCGTTGACCAGATGTCGCTTATCCAGAAATATATAGGCGCTGATTCTGAAAAGCCTAAGCTCAATAAAATGGGAAGCGCCGACTGGGTTAAAACCAAGGAGCGCACAAAGCATGCCATAGAAAATATGGCTGCCGAGCTGGTGAAGCTATACGCTCAAAGAAAAGTAATCAAAGGATATGCCTATGGCGTCGATACCGAATGGCAAAAGGAATTTGAATACAAGTTTCCGTTCCAGGAAACGGATGACCAGCTTCGCTGTATAAAGGAAATAAAGAAGGATATGGAAAGATCCATATGCATGGACAGACTGCTGTGCGGAGATGTTGGCTTCGGCAAGACAGAGGTTGCCATGAGAGCTGCATTCAAAGCAGTCATGGATTCAAAGCAGGTTGCAATACTTGTTCCAACCACTATTTTGGCACAGCAGCATTATACAAATTTAGTGGACAGATTCAGGGGTTATCCTGTAAAGATAGAAATGCTTTCAAGGTTCAGAACACCCCATCAGCAGGCAAAGGTAATTAACGATTTAAACAAGGGTCTCGTTGATATTGTTGTAGGAACTCACAAGCTTTTATCAAAGGATTTAAAATTCAAGGACTTAGGTCTTTTAATCATAGATGAAGAGCAAAGATTCGGAGTTAAGCACAAGGAGCTGATAAAGCAGCTTAAAGCAAATATTGACGTACTGACTCTTTCTGCAACACCGATTCCGAGAACGCTTCACATGTCCATGATAGGTGTAAGGGACATGAGTGTCATATCGGAGCCGCCGGGAGACAGATTGCCTGTCCAGACCTACGTGATAGAGTACAATGAGGGTGTTTTAAAGGACGCCATCGAAAAGGAAATGTCAAGGGGCGGACAGATATACTATGTCCACAACAGAGTAATTGATATAGACAGCACTGCTGCCAAGCTTCAAAAACTCATGCCGGATGCAAGAATTGCCGTAGCCCACGGGCAGATGAGCGAAAGGCATCTGGAAAATATAATGCTTGAGTTTGTAAGAAAAGAATACGACATACTTGTATGCACAACGATTATAGAAACGGGAATGGACATACCCAACGTCAATACACTTATAATCGACAATGCCGATTACCTGGGACTTTCGCAGCTTTATCAGCTGAGAGGAAGAATCGGCAGATCTAACAGAGTTTCATTTGCTTATCTTACCTATGAAAAGGGTAAGATGCTTTCAGAGATTGCCGATAAAAGGTTAAAGGCAATAAAGGAATTTACGGAATTCGGATCCGGCTTCAAGATAGCGATGAGAGACCTGGAAATAAGAGGATGCGGCAACATACTGGGTGCGGAACAGCACGGGCATATGCTTGCCATAGGTTACGATCTGTACGTTAAATTCTTAGACAGGGCAGTAAGAGAGCTTCAGGGCAACATGGTCGAGGATGAGGATATTGATACGTCGGTTGATTTAAATGTAGACGGATACATTCCGGCAGACTATATTGAAAACGAAGAGCAAAAAATTGAAATATACAAAAAGATTGCTTCCACATCAAGTAAGGAAGATATATATGACATAACCGAAGAAATAATCGACCGTTTCGGCAATCCACCTAAGCAGGTTGATAATCTTCTTAAGATTTCGTATATAAAATCATTGAGCAAAAAACTCAGAATCAAGGCTATTACACAGGTAAACAGTACGATAAATTTTGAGTTCTGCTCGGGTAGTGATTTAAATCAGGATATGATAGGATTTTTTATTGAAAACTTCAATGCGAAAATAAAATTTGACGTATCGAAGGATCCTGTTGTTAAATATAGGTTAGATTCCTCGGAACAAATAAAAATTCTTGAGGAGCTTGAAAAATTTTTAGAAACATTAAATAATTATAACAGGAGTAAATCCTGTCAGGGAGGAAAAAATGATTAAATTAAAAAAATTACTTGCTTTAACACTATGCTTTGTATTAGTATTGTCCTTTACAGGATGTGATAAGCCTCAGGAGATAACCGAAGAAGGTGTTGTTGCAACAGTAAACGGTCAACAGATAACACAGGAAGAATTGGATATGAATTATGGTTTTTATATAAAAATGAATCCTACTGTTACAAAGGAAGATATGCTGGATAAGCTGATAATGGACATATTGATGGTTGAAGCAGCGAAAAAAGGTGGAATTACAGTTACAGAGCAACAGGTGAATGATGAAATGCAAAATTTCAAATCATTGAACAATTCAGAAGAGGATTATCAGAAATTCCTTAAAGATAATGGATTGACCGAAGAATTTTTAAGAAGCGAAATTGAAAAGGAATATTATATAAATCATTATCTGACTACAGAAATGGATAAGTTCAGCAATCCTTCGGATGAAGAACTTAAGAAAATATTTGATGAATATAAAATGCAGGAAGAAGTGAGAGCAAGCCATATTTTAGTAAATACTGAAGAAGAGGCAAAGGCTGCATTGGACAGAATAAATAAAGGTGATAAATTTGAAGATGTTGCAAAGGACGTATCTATAGACGGCAGTGCTGCAACAGGAGGAGATTTGGATTATTTCTCACGCATCAGAATGGTTAAGCCGTTTTCAGATGCTGCATTCAGCCTGGAGGTAGGAGATGTAAGTGAACCGGTTCAATCAGAGTTCGGATACCACATTATAAAATTAACGGATAAAAGAACTGATGAAAGCAAGACAGTAGAAACCGAAAGACAAACCCTTACACAGTATTATTCCTATTTAAAATATAATGAAATGCTGGATAACTTAAAAAACGAAGCCGATATAGTCATTAAATAGCAATAAAGCAATAAGATGTTAAAAATGGTAAAAAGATGTTGCTATTCGTAAAATAATGCTATATAATGTTAATGATATTTCCAATAATATCCGTAAATAAAAAAGGATAAAATCTATTAAAGTGCAAATAATAGAAAATATTAAAAGAAATGTCATTTAAATATAATTTTTGCATTGGAGGAACATAATAATGAAAGCAACGGGAATTGTCAGAAGAATTGATGATTTGGGCAGAGTGGTTATCCCTAAGGAAATAAGACGTACGTTGAGAATAAGAGAAGGGGATCCTTTAGAGATATTTACAGACAGAGAAGGTGAAATAATACTTAAAAAGTATTCACCTATAGGAGAATTAACTGAATTTGCGGGAGAATATGTTGAATCTTTATTTGAAACAACAAGACATACAGCAATTATAACGGATCGTGACGGAGTTATAGCAGTATCCGGCAGCTCTAAAAAGGATTATACAGAAAAAAGACTAAGTCCTGAGCTTGAAAAAATAATTGAAAGCAGAGAAATGTATGTTACAAACGGCAGCTCAAAGCCCATAAGAATTACTGCAAATGAATTTAACCCTGATAACTACATCAGCCAGGTAATTTCTCCGATACTGGTTCACGGAGACCCTATAGGCGCTGTAATGCTTTTATCAAAGGACAAAGCGGTAAAAATGACAGAGGTCGAAGAAAAATTAATTAAGACAGCAAGTGTATTTTTATCAAGACAGATGGAAAGTTAATAAAAAAGAATGAAATAAATACCGGCAGAAATGCCGGTGTTTTTTGTATATAAAATATTTATATCACCTGCTTATGTTACGGATAACGTTTTGACATAATACATCATTTGTTTTATAATTGTATTATTAAGCTTAAGGAGGTTCACATGAATATTAGATTTTTAGGTGCTGTAAGAGGTGTAACTGGTTCAAGCCATTTAATACAATACAGGGACAAAAAGATACTTCTCGATTGCGGTATGTATCAGGGTAAGGATGAGGATTACAACATCGATGAGTTTGAAATAAATCCGTCTGACATTGACTATCTGATATTGAGTCACAGTCACATAGATCACAGCGGAAGGATACCGCTGTTAGTAAAGAAGGGATTCAAGGGAACTATTTATTGCTCAAAGTCAACCTATGATTTGTGTGAAATAATGCTTTTGGATTCGGCTCATATTCAGGAAACGGAGGCCGAATGGAAAAGTAAAAAAGCGGCACGACAAGGAAAAAAACCTGTTGAGCCTCTGTATACGCAGCAGGATGCATTGGACAGC
>JAFACY010000206.1 GCA_023425285.1 Bacillota bacterium | reverse complement strand
ATTAGTGTCTTTGTTTAAAATATACACATTAAAATGTTAATTCTATTGAACCGCCGTATACCGAACGGTACGTACGGTGGTGTGAGAGGACGATAATTAAATTAATTAATTATCTCCTACTCGATTTAATATTATTACCCTGCAAACTAAAAACTACAAAGACGGAGGAAAGTAAAATGATTTTGGTAATAAGCAATAAGGCAAGCGAAGGTGAAATAAATTCACTGAAAGAAAAAATTCAAAGTATGAATTGTCAGGTTCATGAATCAAGAGGCGTGAACTATCACATCATGGGAGTTGTCGGGGATACAGGCAATATTGAATCCGATGTTTTTGAAACAAGCGAAATAATCGATAAGGTTATCAGAGTACAGGAGCCTTATAAAAAAGCAAATAAAATGTTCCATCCCGAAAATACGGAAGTAAAGGTGGGAAATATGACCATTGGCGGTAAAAAGCTGGCAATAATGGCGGGTCCATGCTCTGTTGAAAGTCCGGAGCAGATTCTGACAATAGCAAAATCCGTGAAGCAATCCGGAGCGGGATTTTTAAGAGGCGGAGCTTTTAAACCGAGGACATCACCCTACAGCTTTCAGGGACTGAAAAAGGAAGGTCTTGAACTGCTGAAATATGCAAAGGCAGAAACCGGTCTTCCCATTGTTACGGAAATAATGTCCACGGAATACATTGATGATTTTGTTGAGGATGTGGATATTATACAGGTCGGAGCGAGAAATATGCAGAATTTCGAGCTTCTGAAGCAGCTGGGTGAAACTGATAAGCCTATATTATTAAAGAGAGGTCTTTCTGCCACAATTGAAGAGCTGCTTATGTCTGCCGAATATATCATGGCAAGGGGTAATGAGAATGTAATATTGTGTGAAAGAGGTATAAGAACCTTTGAGAGATACACAAGAAATACATTGGATTTAAGCGCTATACCGGCAATAAAAAAACTGAGTCACTTACCTGTAATAGTTGATCCAAGTCACGCAGCAGGCTTATGGTGGATGGTGGAGCCTCTTGCGAAGGCGGCGGTTGCAGTTGGAGCGGACGGACTTATCATAGAGGTTCACAATGACCCTGAAAATGCACTTTGTGACGGCAATCAATCCATAAAACCCGATAAATTCGACAAGCTTATGAAAAAATTAAAGCTTCTGGCAGATATGGAAGACAGAGAAATCTGATGGACAGCAAATCGGATTTTTCGTTACTGAATTTAACCATAGTCGGACTGGGTCTTATCGGGGGATCGCTGGCTAAGGCAATAAGGAAGAAAACAAACATTGGGAGACTGTGGGCAGTGGATGTGGATGAAAATGTATTGAAGCTGGCAAAGGATGAGGGCATTATAGATGAATACTATACAGAGCCTGAAATCCCTTTGTCAGAATCAGATATAATAATATTCTGCACTTATCCGGGCAAGACTGTTGAAATAATAAAAAGCAATACAGACAGGTTCAAAGCGGGTTCCATAGTAACGGATACGTCGGGGATAAAGAGCAGCATTGTTAAGGAAATACAGTCCGTTATGAGAGATGATGTTGAATTTGTTGGGGGACACCCCATGGCTGGCAAGGAAAACCGGGGATATGAATTTTCTCATGAAAATATTTTTGACAACGCAGAGTATATTCTGACTCCGGATGAAAATAGTTCCGGACGCTCCATAGAAATTTTATCAGAATTGATGAAGACTGTGGGCTTTAAAAAGGTTGTGCTGATGACGCCGGAAAGTCATGATAAAAGGATTGCATTTACAAGCCAGCTCCCGCACATAATTGCCTGTGCACTCATGAACAACCGGAATGTCGAGTCGGATTTGGGCTGCATCGGCGGAAGCTTCAGAGACGTTACCAGAGTGGCGGATATAAATTCGGATCTGTGGTGTGAGTTAATCTATGAAAATAAATCAAATATATTGGATGAACTTGACAATTTTATATTGGATATGAATAAAATTTGTGATACTCTAAGAATGAACGATGTAGATGGTCTTAAATCAATGATGAAAGACAGCAGCCTTCGAAGAAAAGAGATGAATAAATGAGGAATTTAAATGTAGACCTGGGTACAAACAGGTACAGCATCATAATACAAAAATCACTTATTAAAAACATAGGAAATGAAATAGGGGATATCTATACAAACAAGAAAATTTCTGTGGTTACGGATGAAAATGTACTTGCTCTTTACGGAACTTGTGTAAGGGAGAGCCTGGAGAAATCAGGCTATACAGTTCAGTTTATCGTTGTGAAGCCAGGGGAAACCAGCAAGTCAATGGAGGTGCTGAAAAGTGTATATCAGCAGTTCATAGACTTCAATCTTACCAGGAGCGATCTTGTGATAGCACTGGGAGGAGGTGTTGTGGGTGATTTGGCAGGCTTTGCGGCATCTACATACTTAAGAGGTGTTGACTACGTACAGGTTCCCACAACCTTGCTTGCTCAGATTGATTCAAGCATAGGCGGAAAGGTTGCAGTCAACATAGAACAGGGAAAAAATCTGATAGGAAGCTTTTATCAGCCCAAAAAGGTGCTGATTGATCCCGAGGTTCTGCATACCCTTGATGATAAGCTCATACGTGACGGACTTGGAGAGGTCATCAAATATGCGTGTATCAGGGATGAAGGCTTTTTCAGAGAGCTGTTGACCATCGGTACGAGAGAGCAGTTGTTTGACAACATAGAAAATATAATTTATACATGCTGCAATATTAAGCGTCAGGTTGTTGAAATGGATGAGCATGACAAGGGTGAACGGATGCTGCTTAACTTTGGGCATACGATGGGTCATGCCATAGAGAAATGCTTCGATTACAGATATGCACACGGCGAAGCCGTGGCAATGGGAATGTACTATATAACCTTGAAAAGTGAAGCGTCAGGATATACGGAGCCGGGAACGGCAGATGAAATAAAGAAAATCCTTGTTAATTTCAATATTGAATACAATATACCCGAACTGAATATGGACGAAGTCAGGGATACAATCTTATTGGACAAAAAAAACATTTCGGGAAAAATGAATTTAATACTTTTAAAAAGAATCGGATATGGATTTATTGAAAATGTCCCCGCAGAAAATCTAAATAAATTTTTTTAGGAGGATTATGAATAAGATTATAATTAAGCCATCAGGATTAAAAGGAACAATAACACCACCACCGTCAAAAAGTCTGAGTCATCGCGCCATCATATGCGCCTCTTTGTGCAGCGACGATGGAGAAAGCATAATCGACAATGTAATATTATCGGATGATATGAATGCTACCATAGATGGTATGAAGAGACTTGGGGCAGAAATAAAAATAACTGAAAATGAAAACAAGACATATTGCCTTCATATAAAGGGAAGCAAGGGTAATGTAAAGCATGCCGGAATTGACTGCAAGGAATCAGGCTCCACTCTCAGGTTTTTAATTCCCATAGCCCTGATGCTTTCAGGCAGCAGCACATTTACAGGCAGGGGGAAATTAGCCGAAAGACCCCTGGATGTTTTTTATGAAATATTTGATGAAAAAGGAATTGAGTACAAAAATGACGGAGGAAGACTGCCTCTCACCGTAAGCGGAAGACTGACAGGCGGCAGCTACGGGATGTCGGGTAAAATAAGCTCTCAGTTCATATCGGGATTACTTTTTTCACTTCCTCTCATCGATGAGGAATCGGTGATTACAATCACCGACCACATGGAATCTGCGGCATACGTGGATCTGACCTTGGAAATGCTAAGTAAGTTCGGTGTAAACATCAATAATATAAATCATATGAAATACATGGTTCCTGCAGACAGCAAATTTATGTCAAACTCCTATACTGTTGAAACCGATTATTCTCAGGCAGCATTTTACCTTGTGGCAAAAGCTTTGGGAAATGATGTGGAGTGTATGGGCTTAAATGAAGGCTCTTTGCAGGGAGATAAGGAAATCCTTGATATTATCGACAGATATAAATGCGAAGAAGGCAGTGAAATCATAATAGATGCATCCCAGATACCGGATCTGGTTCCCATACTTACGGTGCTGGCATCTCTTCAGGACGGAAGGACTACACGGATTATAAACGCAGAGCGCCTGCGCATAAAGGAATCAGACAGACTTAAGGCGATTTCAACAGAAATGAACAAAATCGGAGCAGATGTGGAGGAATTAAGTGACGGCTTGCTCATAAGGGGCAGGGAGTCTCTGAAGGGTAATGCGGAAGTAAGCAGCTGGAACGATCACCGCATAGCCATGTCTCTTGCCATTGCCGCTACAAGATGTGAGAAAGAAATTGTTCTGGAGGATTATCAGGCTGTAAAAAAATCATATCCTGCTTTCTGGAATGACTATAAATCCTTGGGAGGTATAACCAATGAGCTCCATGTGGGGAAATAAGCTTAAGCTGAGCATATTCGGCGAATCTCACGGAGAAGGAATAGGTGTTGTGATAGACAACATTCCAACCGGAATTAAAATCGATATGGACTATATCGAAAAACAAATGGCACGCCGTGCTCCCGGAAAAAGTGAGCTTGCTACAAAGCGGAAGGAAAGTGATTCTGTAAAAATATTAAGCGGTGTTTTTAACGGCTATACGACGGGAGCGCCACTTTGTGCCGTCATATACAACGAGGATAAGCAGTCAAAGGATTACAGTCAATTAAAAGACATCATGCGTCCCGGACACAGTGATTACCCATCGTTCGTAAAATATGAAGGCTTTAACGATTACCGCGGAGGAGGACGCTTCTCCGGCAGAATAACGGCACCTCTTTTGTTTGCCGGAGCATTGGCAATGAATATATTGGAGAGATACAGAAATATATTTGTGGCAAGTCACATAAAGAGTATTTACAATGTTGAAGGCGAAGGAATTGAACTTAAAAACTATGAAGCTGCCCATTTTAATTATTTAAAAGACATGGAATTTCCCGTGCTGTCCGAAGAAGCAGGAAAACTTATGAAGGCAGAAATTCTGAAGGCGAAAGAAGACGGAGATTCTGTGGGCGGAACTGTGGAAACAATTATAACCAACATACCGGCAGGCTACGGAGAACCGTTTTTTGACTCCGTTGAATCTAAATTATCTCAGATGATTTTTTCAATCCCCGCAGTAAAGGGCATTGAATTCGGAGCAGGCTTTAATATTGCGAAAATGCCCGGTTCCTCGGCAAATGATTCATATTTCATGGATGACGGTAAAATATCTGCAAGGACAAATAACAACGGCGGTATATTGGGCGGTATAACAAACGGTATGCCTGTCTTGTTCAGAACAGCCATAAAGCCAACACCATCCATATCGCTTCCTCAGCATACGGTAAACGCAGCTTTGATGGGAAACTCCTTACTTGAAATCAAGGGACGTCATGATCCCTGCATAGTTCCAAGAGCCCTTCCCGTGATTGAAGGAGCATCAGCATTGGTGATGCTTGATCTCATACTTGAAAAAGACGGAAAAATTTAAACATGGTGGAAAATCAAAAATGGAAAAATTATTTGGATTAATAGGCGAAAAATTAGGTCATACATATTCTCCCGTAATCAATAAAAAAATTATGGAGGAAATAAATATCGACGGACATTACGGCGTCTTTCAGGTTAAAAGAGAAAATTTAAAGGATGTTGTGCCCGGATTAAAGGCGTTGGGCTATACCGGAATCAATGTCACCATACCGTACAAAACTGAGGTTATTAAATATCTGGATTATTTAAGTCCGGAGGCTGAAAAAATAGGTGCCGTCAATGTGGTTTACATAGACAAGGACGGGTTGGCAGCCGGATATAACACAGATTATTACGGATTCGGAATGATGCTTGAAAATGCAGGTATAAAAATTAAGGACGAAAACGTGGTGATATTAGGCACCGGAGGTGCTTCAAAGGCAGTTCGCCAATATCTGACGGATGCGGGAGCAAAAAACATTATATTTTTAACGAGAGATACAGCTGCCGCAAAAATAAAATTTCCCGAAGACGAAACAGCGTGCTATGACGACGATATAATACGTACTTGTTCGACGGTAATCAATACTACACCTGTGGGCATGTATCCAAATACGGAAGCTACACCATTTGATAAAAAACATTTTTCAGGCTTTACTCAGGCTGTGGACTTGATATACAATCCTACGGATACATTGTTTACAAAGCAGGCAAGAGAAGCGGGGCTTAAAAGTGTGAGCGGATTATATATGCTCATTGCTCAGGCGGTAAAATCACAGGAAATATGGAATGAAACAGAGATACCCGAGGCTGTAACAGCAGACATTCTGAATTTTTTAAGGAATGAATTCCTATAATGGAGGAACATATGAAAATACTTGTAATTAACGGACCGAATTTAAATTTTTTAGGTATAAGAGAAAAAAAAATTTACGGAAGCGGTGACTATGAAGGTCTATGTAAATTTATTGATAAAGAAGCAGCAGCCTTGGGCGTGGAGGCCGAGTTGTTTCAAAGCAATATTGAAGGTGAAATAATAAATAAAATTCAGGCTGCATACGGAAATACTGACGGTATAGTTATCAATCCCGGAGCGTACACTCACTACAGCATTGCCATATTTGATGCCATAAAATCAGTTGATATACGGACTGTTGAGGTTCATATTTCCAATGTCTATGCCCGTGAAGAGTTCAGACATAAATCAGTCATTGCACCGGCATGCATGGGACAAATATCCGGTTTCGGGTTCTTAGGATACAAGTTCGCATTGGAAGCTTTGACAAATAATTAATAGAGCTGGAAATTATAGGCCGACATATTTTACTCAAAACCCATTGACTAAAACGATAAATTTTGATATTATAATGAATATCGTTTTCACAAAATTTAAGGCAAGGTCTACATATGATAAATTTAAAAAAGGTACTTATAATTACAGGAATATCGTCTTTAATGCTGTTTAATACCGCTTTTGCTTCGGAGGTTGTAATACAGGATGAAAATGTACAAGCTGTCGGACAAAGCGAAGAAGTCCAGGCTGAAGCAGAAGAAATAAAAGGCATGGTTAATGTTGATATATTAAACATCAGAAGCGGTCCTTCCACAGAACATGAGAAATTAGGCAAGTTTTCTCTTGGGACAATCATTGAAATAATATCCGAAGCGGATGATTGGTATGAAATAAGCTACAATTCACAAACGGCTTATGTGTCTGCCGAATATGTAACTATTATTGACAGCACAGACTGTGACGGAAGCGGCATCGTGGATTTTGCCAAAACACTCATCGGTACTCCGTACCTGGCAGGCGGAAACACACCCAAAGGCTTTGATTGCTCGGGCTATGCTCAATATGTAATGTCAAACTTCGGAATTACTCTGCCGAGAACTTCGACAGAGCAGTATTCTGTAGGAACACATGTGGAGCTTTCACAACTGCTGCCCGGTGACCTGGTATTTTTTAAATATAACAGAAATTCTTCAAGCTTAAGCCATGTGGGAATATACGTAGGTAACGGTAATTTCATTCATGCAACGGTACCTGGACAGAATGTTAAAATCAGTCCGTTGACAACAGGATATTTTGCTAATTATTATTACGGCGCAACAAGAATTATAAATTAAATTAATTGCATAATGAGCTTTCTGTGGTAAAATTATCATGGAAAGCTTTTTTATGCCCTAACCGGAGGAAAATATGAAATACCAATTTATTTGTTATTCAAAATGAAGTACATGTAAAAAAGCCAGGACATGGCTTGAAGAAAATAATATTGAATTTGAGGAAAGACCCATAAAGGAAGAAAACCCCAAAGAAAATGAACTTAAACAATGGATTGAGAAAAGCAATTATCCATTAAAGAAATTTTTTAATACCAGCGGTACATTGTATAAGGACTTAAATATCAAAGAAAAATTGGACGAAATGACAGAAGAAGAACAAATCAAACTTCTGGCATCAGACGGCATGCTTGTAAAAAGACCTATCCTTGTTGGAGAAAATGCAGTATTAATCGGCTTTAAGGAACAGGAGTGGAAGGATAAATTAATTTAATATTGCACGGAGGCAATTCAGATGATTCAGGCTCACTTAGGAGAAATATATTCGTTTATTACGGCAATTTGCTGGACTGTTACTGCTGTATGCTTTGAAATGGCAGGTAAAAAAATAGGCTCATTATCCGTAAATTACATAAGATTAATAATAGGCTTCGTATTGATCAGCTTAATAACAACATTTTCACGAGGAATGGTATTACCTCTGGACGCAGGCTCGCACCAATGGATATGGCTGAGCATCTCAGGATTTGTAGGCTTTGTTATAGGAGATTTATTCCTTTTTCAGTCATTTTTAGAAATAGGCTCAAGGATATCCATGCTCATCATGGCACTGGTTCCGCCGATTACGGCTCTGCTTGGTTTTTTGACCATGAGGGAAATGATAAGCGTTTCAGATTTTGTGGGGATGCTCATAACCATAGTAGGTATTTTTGTTGTTGTATTGGTGAAAAATCCTGAAGGAAACAAATTTAAGTTATCTCGTTCCATTAAGGGTATAGCATATGCATTTATAGGTGCGCTCGGTCAGTCATCAGGTCTGGTCTTAAGCAAAATAGGTATGGGAAGCTATAATCCCCTGGCAGCTACACAGATACGTATAATAGCCGGAATGATAGGCTTTACAATTGTGTTTATGTTTATGAAGGGTTGGGACAAGTTAAAGGTGGATATGAAAAACAGAGAAGCATTCAAGCCTTTGTTCTGGGGAACATTATTCGGTCCCGTATTCGGAGTAACCTTCAGTTTGCTTGCTGTTCAACACACAACTACGGGAGTGTCTTCCACCATAACATCCATAAGTCCCGTATTAATCATTCCTTTTTCCATTTATATTTTTAAGGACAAGGTGTCTGCGAAAGAAATACTGGGAGCATTTATATCGGTTATTGGTATATCGATTTTATTTATTTTATAAAATATGAAATAGGGGGAGATTTCCCCTGTTTCTTAACCGTATTTGTTTTTCTTTGCTATTTTTTTCATTTCAGCCAGATATTCGGTTAAATCAAAAATATTAGTAAAAGTCTTTCCTGAATTATTTGCTATAACACAAGTCAGGGATATAAGCGGAAAATTTTCTATATTTCCTTGTCTGTTAATTGTCGTAATAAATCGGTTTCTTATATCTGTTTCATTGTAAAAGTTAAGAACCTCATATTTGAATTTGTTAATCACATCATTAAAATAACTTTCATTCACGGATTTATTTAAAATAATAACAAAATCATCTCCGCCTATATGACCTACAAACTCTCCCGTAAAGCTATCTCTGAGCAAATTCGAAAGGAGCTTGATTACTAAATCTCCTTTTTCAAATCCGTAGCAATCATTATATGCTTTGAAATTGTCAATATCTATGTATGCAATGGTATAGTCATCTGTACCTGTACAGCATTGAGTCAGCCGTTGTTCTATTAAGAGATTACCGGGAAGTCCCGATAAAGGGTTTTGGTGCTTTGCAGCCGAAATTTCAATTTCTGTGGTTTTTTGCAATAAATCCTTTACGGTAACTATTCCGAAATACTTTTCATCTTCTGTTACAACGATAAAATCGTATAGCTTATGGTTTGGTCTTGCCATTGACAGTTTGGAAACTTCGCTGATTGATGTTTTACAATCAACTGTTAAGAAGCTTTTATCCATTATATCTGATATCGGTTTATTTTGATATAACGTATAACCATATTGTCCGCTGAGTTTAAAAGCTAACTTTTCCTGTGTAATTATCCCGACGGGTATTTCATTTTTAACTACACATAATCCTGAAATGTTAGGGTTCAACTTGAAAATTTCATAAATTTCAGATACCTTTTCATCAGGATTAACAACGTATGATGATTTGCACAGATGCTTTATATAAATATTACTTATAATGTTGCTGTTCATGTTGTTTTTCTTTTGGTTAATTCTCTTAATGGCATTGAGTACATCTTCAGCTATGTCTGATATAACCGCGCTTGGTTTTTGGATATAGTAACCCTGTCCATAGTGAACACCTAAATCAATAAGTGTTTCCATTTCCTCATATGTTTCTATACCCTCAGCGATTAAGCCTGTGCCTGATGCTTTAGAAAATTCAACCATACCTTTAACCAAAGCAAATTTTAAGTTATCGGTATTGATGCCTCGAATAAGCTTCATGTCAAGCTTTAAAAAATGAGGATTCACGTCGCTTATCAGATTTAAACCGGAATATCCTGCTCCCGCATCATCTATTGCTATTTTATAGTCTTGTTTTTTGTAATGATTGATAGTTTCAATGAAATGATCAAGATCCTTGATTGCATTTCTTTCAGTAATTTCGAAAATCACATTTTCGGATTTAATATTATATTCGCTTAAAAAGGATTTGGTAAATCCCTTTATGTATTGCTCATCATGAATGATATTAGGGTTAACGTTGAGAAAGAGCTTCTTGCTGTATGGAGGAATCATAAATTTATATGCCGCTTCAAGAGCAGTTGTTCTGCACAGAAGCTCCAGGTCCCAAAGTTTATTATGGTAAGTTGCTGTGTTAAACAGCATTTCTGTGTTTTTTATTTTGCTGTCGCAGATGATTCTGCTCAATGCTTCATGCCCTAAGACACTGCCGTCTCTCAGAGATATAATGGGCTGAAAAACAGTCTTTATCTGCTTATGTTCTATTATATTATCTAATTCAATCTTTAAATGGCTGCACATTTTTCCCCATCCTTTGTATGTATACAAATAGTATACTTTTAATATTGTCATTATATATGCATTGCGTAAGGGCAATGTAAAATTCAGGATTTATACTCCGTGCTAAAAATTCTGAAAGTATTGATTAAGTTGTTTAATTCCAGAGCTTTTTCAGAAATTTCTTTGCTTGTTTCGGCATCCTCATCCGCAATTGACGAACTGGTTTGAATAGTTTCGGAAATTTGTTCAATTCCAGACAATATTTCCCCTACCGAATCTGATTGCACTTGTGTTGAACCTGATATCTGATTAATTGTGTCGTTTATAATTTCTGCTCCCGATACTACATTTGATAATGATTTGGCAGTTTGATTTAAAATATTGTCTCCCGACGACACAGCTTTTATCGTATCCTGGATTAAGGTTGATGTTATCTTGGCAGCTTCGGCACTTCTGATTGCTAAATTACGCACCTCATTGGCAACTACCGCAAATCCTTTCCCGGCTGAACCGGCACGGGCGGCTTCAACAGAAGCATTTAAGGATAATATGTTTGTTTGAAATGCAATATCCTCTATAGTTTTAATTATCTTTCTTATTTCATATGATTTGCTGCTTATTTCTTTCATAGCCTGTACCATGTCGTTCATGCAGCTGTTGCTTGTATTTATTTCACTGTTCATGTCTTTAAAGCTTACGTCAGCTTGCTTAGACATTAATGCATTAGATTTAATGAGATTTGATAAGTCTTCTATAGTCTCTGACAATTCCTCAATTGTGTTTGCCTGCTCCGAAGCACTTTCAGACAAGCTTTGAGCCCTTAATGACATTTGCTTTGAACTGTTTAACACATCTTCAGAAGCCATGCTGGTTTGTAAAATTGTCTCTGACAGCATTTCAACAGACTTATTTATAGATTGCTTTATACGTTCAAAATCACCTTTAAATTCTATATCAACCTTGTGTGTAAAGTTTCCTCTTGAAATCTCTGTCATTACCGCATCTATCTCATTAATATATGATGATAAGATTAATATGGAGTTTTGAATACTTTTAGAAAGTCTGCCTAATTCATTATCAGAGTTGTAGTCAATGATGTATGACAAATTACCTTCCGACAAGGAATTAGATAATTTTTCAATTTTATCAATTGGCTTTACTATACTCCTTGTTATGCTTAATGTTATAAAAACAGAAATCACTATTACTGCCACAGACATAAAGATAGTTATTATTATGGCTTTATTGGAGTTGTTATTTGAAAGTTTCGCACTCCTTCCTATATCTGCGTTGATATAGCCTGTAAGCTCATCTAATGCCTTATGTATTTTTATGACAGTTGGATCGTATGAGTTAAAAATCATGCGTTCGGCATCAGATTTGGATTCGGAAATAAGAATTTCATTTCTGACTTCCTTTTCTCGTGCCAACAATATCATTAATTCATCAATTTTTTGACTGTTTTCCTGATGAAGTGTACGTAATGTATTTAAGCTGTTTAAAATTTTTTCATAAAGATTATTACTAAGTTCAATATAGTCTTCTTTTTTTGAGGTGTTATTTGTAAGAGTGGATGCATAGAGATTTTTTTCTATATGCTTTATATCGGCATATACTGAAGTGGCAAGATATATTTCCGGTATAGAATTATCATTTACTTTGCTGAATTCCTTAGCTGTATTGTTAAAATAAATTAAACTAGCTATAATTGGTATTAAAAACAGGAGGATTAATAAAGCAAAAGAAAAAGCTAATTTCATACTCAATTTTAAATTAATAAATTTAGGTATGAAAATTAACTTTTTTTTATTCAGTGATATTTTATTGAGCATTTTCATTCTTTTCTCCTTTTATTATATTTCAATTGGAGAATCGTCAGACACAAAGAAGAAATTAGCCATTTTTCAATAATTTTACCGTAATTTTACACTTGTCCAATTAACTTATCAGTATCTGAAGCAGCTCGTTAAGTGGTCATTGATTATACCTGTTGCCTGCAAATGAGCATATATGATTGTTGAACCAAGAAATTTAAATCCTCTCTTTTTCAGGTCCTTGCTCACTCTGTCCGACAGCTCCGAAACAGCTGGCACTTCAGATATATCGTTCCAATGATTTTTCACAACCTTATTATCGGTGAAGTTCCATATGTAATTATCAAAGCTTCTGAATTCCTTTTGTATTTCTAAAAATCCCTTAGCGTTACTTATGGAGCTTTCAATTTTTAGTCTGTTTCTTATTATACCTGCATTCTGCATCAATTCCTCAATTTTGTGTTCATCATATTGAGAAACCTTGGCTGCATCAAAATTGTCGTATGCTTTTCTGTAATTATCTCTTTTTTTAAGTATTGTAAACCAGCTTAAGCCTGCCTGAGCAGATTCAAGAACTAAAAATTCAAAATGCTTTGCATCGTCATGAACGGGCACTCCCCATTCCTCATCGTGATACTTTACATACAATTCATCCTTCAGACACCATGGACATCTGTTCATAATCACCTCTCGCGTTATCAGTCTTGTATATAGTATAACAGCAGATTGCGTTGCAGACAATAATAGAGGTTAATAAATTTGACAAATATGTAAGATAGTCTTATTATTTAAATGTTGACTATAATAAGAAAGGTTAGGTAATTTAATGGAACTTTTAATGGTTATTTTAAAAAAGATTGAGCTGGTTGAC
Source organism: Bacillota bacterium (assembly GCA_023425285.1). Taxonomy (GTDB): domain Bacteria; phylum Bacillota; class Clostridia; order Tissierellales; family Sedimentibacteraceae; genus Sedimentibacter. The sequence continues at coordinate 9,686 of JAFACY010000206.1, read as the reverse complement.
GATATTATGCATAAGCTGGCTGAATCGGGAGTAAGAGGCGGTACTATCATAGATGGTACAGGTATGGCTAAGAGCTTGGTAAACATGAACGACCTGCCTATGTTTGGCATGTTGAGGTACATAATATCTGATGAAGAAAAGCTCAAAAGCAAAATTTTATTATTTGCGCTGAAAGAGGAACAGGTGACAGAAGTAAAGAACACGATTAAAGAGGTTATCGGAGATTTAAGCGAACCGAACACAGGTGTAATGTTTACCCTTCCTATTAAGAACGCGGAAGGGTTTGGTGAATAAATTGTTAAACATTTATACTTATTTAGCTTTGGCTTTGATTTTGGGCATCCTGTCCACTAAGGTAATGGAAAAGGTTAAGTTTCCCAATGTAACAGGATATATAATAATCGGTCTGATAGCGGGACCATATTGCCTGAACATATTAACCTTGGAGGCAGTAGAGAAATTCTCCATAATTCCGGACATAGCTTTGGGAGTTATTGCTTTTTCCATAGGCGCTGAATTTAAGATGTCGTATTTGAAAATAGTTGGAAAAGCTCCTGTCATAATTGCATTTGCAGAGGCGGTGTGTGCCGTGTTGGTAGTTGATCTGGTACTGATATTAACCGGAAACGACGTGCCGTTTTCTTTGGTACTGGGTGCTATAGCTGCTGCAACAGCGCCTGCCGCAACATTGATGGTGGTAAGACAGTATGATGCAAAGGGACCTGTGACAAATACATTGCTGCCCGTCGTTGCCATAGACGATGCAATTGCATTGATGTGCTTCGGTCTGTCCGTTGCATTGGCAAAATCTATAGGAAGTGCCGGTGACGTTTCGATATTGGTGACCTTAATAGATCCGTTGATAGAAATTATAGGCTCGCTGTTGTTCGGAGCTGTTGTCGGAATTATATTAAAATTCATGATAGGATGGTATACGGGAAACGGCAACAGACTGACCATATCATTGGCTATGGTGTTTGTATGTATAGGAATATCTAATATGGCAGGATTGTCTTCGCTGCTTGTATGTATGTCTATGGGAGCTGTATTTACGAATATATCAAAATTCAGCGAAGAAACATTCAAAAATGTGGACAATATTACACACCCGTTATTCCTTTTGTTTTTTGTAATATCGGGAGCTGAACTTGATTTGACCGTGTTACCCTCAGTAGGTGTTATAGGATTAATTTACGTTATATTCAGGGTAGTAGGAAAAGTTATAGGAGCTGCTGCCGGAGCAAAGATTTCAAAGGCGGAGCCTGTTGTAACCAAGTATTTAGGCTTTACACTGATTCCGCAGGCAGGAGTCGCAATAGGTCTGGCAGGTATAGCCACAACCATAGTACCTGAATACGGATTGAAAATTCAGACGATAATTCTGTGCGGAACAATAATTTACGAACTGATTGGACCATTAGTTACCAAGATGGCACTGATCAGGGCAGGAGAAATCAAATAAGATAAGGAAAATCATAGGACTTTATTTTATTGAAAAAACAGTGTATAATAGAGTTATTAATGTAAGTATTTCATTTTGGGGGTACTATGAAAGCTAAAGAATATTTATCTATACTGCAAAATATTTTGCGTTACATAGATGAAGGTGTGCACGTCCTGGATAAAAGCGGTAATACCATAATTTATAATGAAGCAATGTCCAAGCTCGAAAAAATGGAAACCAAGGAAGTAATGAAAAAACCCTTCAGCGAGGTTTTTAAAAATCTGAATATAGAAAACAGCACATTGTTAAAGGCATTAGAGTCCCGTATTACCACGTCCAACCTGAAGCAGACTTATCTGAACAAGGACGGAAGAGAAATAACTACCATAAACACGACGCTGCCTGTGGTAATAGATGACGAGGTTATTGCCGTTGTTGAGGTTGCTAAGAATATAACTAAAATGACTGAAATGTCACATACGATTTTAAAGCTGCAAAATGAAATAGGAAAGCCGGAAAAAGCAAAGACGAAGAAAATCAGAAAATATAACTTTAATAATATAATCGGAAACAGTGACAGCTTTATTGATGTTGTCAAAAGAGCAAAAAAAGCATCTCAGAATTCCGCATCTGTGTTTATAGTAGGTGAAACCGGTACAGGTAAGGAGCTTATAGCACAGAGCATACATTTTGAAAGCTCAAGAAGGGATAAACCATTTATAGCTCAGAACTGTGCCGCATTGCCGGAATCATTGCTTGAAGGTCTGCTGTTCGGAACATCCAAGGGTGGCTTTACGGGTGCCGTTGACAGGGCGGGCTTGTTTGAGCAGGCGAACGGCGGAACTCTTTTGCTTGATGAAATAAACTCCATGCCCTATGAGCTGCAGGCAAAGCTCCTGAGAGTCTTGCAGGAAAATTACATACGCAGGGTCGGAGGAACAAACGACATTCCCATAGATGTGAGAATTATATCGACTAGCAATGAATCTCCCGAAGCAATTTTACAAAACGGAAGGATTCGTAAGGATCTGTATTACAGGCTGAATGTAATTCAGCTTAATGTACCTCCTCTCAGGGAAAGGCAGGAGGACATACTTCTTTTAGCCAATAAGTTTATATATAAATACAACGAGAGATTTAACAGAGAAATTCTTTCGATTTCTCATGAAGCTCAGGAATGCCTGCTGGACTATGAGTATCCCGGAAACGTAAGAGAGCTGGAAAATATCATCATGTCAGCCATAAGCATGGTGGATGACAACGATAGGATTCTCAACAGGAGCCACTTTACAATCTTTGACTCGGAAAATATTTTTGAATCGAAAGAAACAGAATTGGGTAATGATGGATTAGATGAATATTTATATAACTTAGAAAAAAAAATAATAGAAAAAACCTTGAGAAACAATAAATACAATATAACAAAGGCGGCTGAGGAGCTGAAAATTAAACGTCAGACTCTCCAACACAAAATAAAAAAATATAATGTTAAATAAATTAAGAGCAAATATATTTGCAATAACTGCAAATATATTTGCTTTTTTAGCTATTTTTTGTAAAATTCATTATAATTCTATAAATGCATAAATAAAAGTAAAATTTATTGATGTGGACATACCATTGAAATTTGAATGTTATAATATGGTAACAAAATTTACGGCATACATTTTTTGAATAATGGCACAGATATTGCTAAATATATAGTTGAGTGCAGACTTGCAAATGTTATCATTGTTAAATTACTCATAAAATTTTAAAATTAAAACCACAGGAGGTTGTGAAATGCAAAATGTTAAGGTAATTATCTGGGGACTTGGAGCAATGGGTTCCGGAATGGCAAAAATGCTGTTGAATAAAAAAGGTGTTGACATAGTAGGTGCGGTTGGAAGAGGCGCTAAAATCGGAAAAAGCATGTATGAAGTAATAGGTGTTGAAAGAGGAGACAGAGCGGAAGTATTAATCGGCGATTTTGAAGATGTAATAAAAGAAAAAGCAGCTGACGTTGTTCTGTGCTGTACGGATTCATATACAAAGGTTGCATTTGACAGATTAAAATTCTGTCTGGAAAGAAAAATAAACGTAATATCAAGTGCTGAAGAAATGGCTTATCCACAGGCTCAATCACCTGAGCTTGCTAAGCAATTGGACGAAATAGCTAAAGCAAACGGAGTTTCTATTTTAGGTACAGGCATCAACCCGGGATTAATAATGGACTTATTGGTTGTTATTATGACGGGATGCTGTGAATCTGTTGATCACATTGTATCAAGAAGAGTTAACAGTCTGTCACCATTCGGACCTACAGTAATGCATGAGCAGGGTATTGGCATAACTGTTGATGATTTCAAAAAAGGTGTTGAGACAGGAACATTGGCAGGTCATGTAGGCTTTGAAGAATCAATAAGCATGATATCAGATGCAATAGGCTGGAAGGTAGAAAAAATAACGACTTCTATGGATCCTATAGTTACAGATGTAGACAGAAAATCTCCTTACGGATTTGCCGCTGCAGGCAACGTAGCAGGTGTTGCTATGAAGGGCTTCGGATACATAGACGGAGAATTGAAAATAGAAATGGATCATCCTCAGCAAATCGAGCCTGAACAGGTTGGAGTTCAGACAGGTGACTATGTAATTATCAAGGGTACACCAAATATCAATATGGTTAACTCTCCGGAAGTACCGGGCGGAATCGGAACAATAGCTATGTGCGTTAATATGATTCCTCAGATAATCAATGCAAAACCGGGATTACAGACTATGATCACATTACCTGTTCCAAGAGCAATAATGGGAGATATGAGAGAATTAATAGACGAAGAATGCAAAATAGTTAAATAAGAAGCCCTAACCCCATTTTCCAGAGTGTTTTTTCTGGAAAATGGTTGGTAGGTCTTTCGCACCGAATTCCAAAAATGTGCGACCAAAGGGAGCAAACATTTTTGTGAATGAGACTGCGTGTATATACAGATATAAATATAATTTAAGGAAGTGTAGTAATGATAAAAAAGGGAGAATGGGTTTTAATACACAGAAACGTATTGGAGCCGTCAGAAAGAGCACCACAGGTTCCCGACGATACAAAGAAAGTACCGTTGGAAATGTGGGTAAAAGGATATTTGCAGGAAGATGCTGACATCGGAGACGAAGTGACAGTGCTGACAAGAACAAAAAGAATAGAAAAAGGCACACTGCTGGAAGACAATCCATATTACAAGCATGATTTCGGAAAATTTGTTCCAGAATTGATAAAAATCAGTGACCAGGTAAAAGAAATAGTATTCGGAGGTGCTGATAATGAGTAAAGATATGAGCTATTCAGGAGTAATGAGCAGAAGACCCGAGATAATGAAGAAGGCAGCAGGAGTGGATTTCTCATTATTTGAAAGCGGTTCAATAGCATTCGATTACGAAAGAATGATGAGAGAAGCAGGCTTTGGCATAGAAGAAATACAAAAAATTCAGTTAGAGCACGGAGTGGGCAACACACCCATATTAGAGCTGAGAAATCTGACAGAGCTTGCAAGAAAATGCGCACCGGAAGGAAAAGGTGCAAGAATATTCATAAAAGACGAAGCAGCCAATGCATCAGGAAGCTTTAAAGCAAGAAGAGCATCAACAGCAGTATATCAGGCAAAAAAACTCGGCTACAAGGGAGTTGTAACTGCAACCAGCGGAAACTACGGAGCAGCAGTAGCATCACAGGCAGCTATGTACGGACTGAAATGTATAGTAGTACAAGAATGCTATGACTCACACGGCAAAGGACAGCCAGAAATAATAGAAAAAGCAAGAAAATGCGAAGCATTAGGAGCAGAAGTAATACAATTATCAGTAGGACCCGAGCTGTTTTATCTGTTTCTGACCATATTGGAGCAGACAGGATACTTCAATGCATCACTGTACACACCATTTGCCATAGCAGGAATAGAAACCCTGGGATACGAAATAGCAATGCAGTTCAGAGAAAAATACGGTAAAGATCCCGAAGTGGTACTGGCGACAAACGCAGGCGGAGGAAACCTTACAGGAACAGCAAGAGGACTGAAAAAAGCAGGAGCAGAATCAAAGATAGTGGCAGCCAGTGTAGACCTGTCAGGACTGCACATGGCAGCGGACACACAATTCAACAAAAAATCCTTTACAACAGGACACACGGGATTTGGAATGCCGTTTACAACATGGCCTGACAGATCAGACGTACCCCGTTCAGCAGGCAGACCGCTGAGATATATGGACAGATACCTGACGATCAGACAGGGAGAAGTGTTCTACATGACAGAAGCACTGGCAAGCTTAGAAGGATTAGAAAAAGGACCAGCAGGAAACACTGCCCTGACAGCAGCTTTCTCACTGGCACAGGAAATGAATCAGGACGAAATGATAGTAGTTCAGGAAACAGAATACACAGGAGCAGGAAAGCACATACAGCCGCAGTTATCATTTGCCAGAGAAAACGGAATAGAAGTAAAATTCGGAGATCCGAAAGAAGAAGTACCCGGAAAGAACATAATACTTCCGTCACATCCGTCAATGATAAAGGCACAGGATGCAGACCTGGATCACATGAGAAAGTCACTTATAAAAAATGCAATAACCACATACAATGTTACACCAAACGATGCAGACATAGAATTTTTGGCAGAAGAAACCAAGACAGATGTTGAATACGTAAAAAATGTATTAAAATCTCTTTAATAAACAATTTCATAATTGCAAAAGGCGTTAGATTGGGGGACATTCCTCTACCTCAGAGACTATCCCTGAATTAGAGGTGTGTCCCCATACCTTATAGCGCCTGTTTGCAAATTATTATATTTCAGGAGGAATAAAAATGAAAAGAGCTGATGATTTTGAGCAAAGAAGAGCTCACTTGGCAAATCTCTCAGACGAAGAATTATATGAAAGATTTTGGAGCTTGGCAGAAGAAATAGTTGAACCTCTGTTAGAATTAGGTAAAAAGAATACAACTCCGTCAATTGAAAGAAGTATTCTTTTAAGAATGGGCTTCTCAAGTCTGGAAGTTAAGCCGATTGTTGAAGGTGTAATGAGCAAGGGCTTAATGGGCAAGGGTGCAGGAAATGTTGTGTGGAGACTATCCAGGAAATTAGGATGCTCAGTACGCGAAGCGGGACTTGAACTTGCAAACGGAAGACACTGGGAAGACGTTGACGCGTTATTTTAAGGAGGGTATGAGATGAAGCTTGATCCAAACAAGAAGATAGATATTAAAGAGTTATTAAAAGATTTAGATAAATACGAACCAAGAAGAAGAGGCTGGCACTGGAGAGAAGAAAGAGGAGAACATACAGTAGGCGATTTTGAATATCAGGAAGCTTCAAAGCCGTTGATAAACTCAGTTCCGCTTCCGGGCAGCAGAGGCTTCGGATACATTGACCCTCAGCCAGATTGTGTAATCACAACAGAAATTGCTTCGGGAAGATTTGAAGACGATATAAGAAGAATGCGTATGGCAGCATGGCATGGCGCAGATCACATAATGGTTATAAGAACAGCAGGACAATCACACATTGACTCTCTGCTTGAAGGTACAAACCAGGGTATCGGCGGTATCATGGTTACAAGAAAACAGGTCAGAGCATCCAGAAAAGCCTGTGATATGATAGAGGATGAGGTAGGACGTCCTATTAATTTTCACTCATATATTTCAGGTGTTGCAGGTCCGGATATAGCTGTTATGTTTGCCGAAGAAGGCGTTAACGGCGCTCATCAGGACCCACAGTACAATGTATTGTACAGAAACGTTAATATGGTAAGAAGCTTTGCCGATGCATGTGAAGCAAAGAAAATAATGGCATGGGCAGGAATACTTCAGATAGATGGAGCTCACAATGCCAATGCTACAGCAATGAAGGCATGGAAGGTTATGCCTGAATTGATGGTTCAGCATGCTATTAACTCCATGTTCTCAAGAAAGGTAGGGGTTAAGCCTGAAAACATAGCGCTTTCAACAGTTCCTCCTACAGCACCTCCCGCACCTTGCATGAGATTAGACTTACCTTATGCGGTTGCACTGCGTGATTTGTTCAGAGAATATAAAATGAGAGCTCAGCAAAATACAAAGTACATGGAATCGGATACTCGTGAGGCAGCTGTTACTCATACAATGAACATGATGATTTCAAGGCTTACAAGTGCGGATATCCAGTCAACAATCACTCCTGACGAAGGAAGAAACGTGCCTTGGCATTACAACAACATAGCAGGTATTATGACTGCCAAGCAGTCTCTTACTGGTATGGACGGCTTAAGAGAAATGGTTAAGCTTGACAGAGACGGAGCATTAGGCAAGGAAGTAAGAGAGCTTAAGGAAAGAGCAGTATTGTTTATGGAAGAAATGCTTGAGGTAGGCGGCTTCTTCAAGGCTGTTGAACAGGGCTTCTTCGTAGACAGCGGTAAATATCCGGAAAGAAACGGAGATGGTATAGCAAGAGAAATCGAAGGCGGTATCGGATACGGCTTCATATATGAAAGAGACGAAGATTATTTTGCTCCTGTTTCAGTTCACTACGGATACAACAACATCCCTGCAGAGTTTGAAAAGGCAAGTGATGCAATAGGCGGAGATACATTTGAGGATCGTTCAAAAATTCAATATGTTGATGAATTAGACGAAAATGATAATGTCAATGTGAGATTGGAAGAAACCAAGAAATATTATGACACTAATCTCGTTAAGCCTGAAGTTGAGTGGAGAGCAGACGGAACGGTGCTGCTGTCAGTATTCCTGCCGCTTGATGAAAGAACCGCCGAGTTTGCCGCAATAAAATGCGGTGAAAAAATGGGTCTTGAAGATGTAACTGTCGTTCATAAGCAATGTATGCATCCTTCGGAAGGTACCTACTGTGAAATTAAGGGAAGAGTAAACTTTGATATAGATGTTAATGAATTGGTAATCCCTGAAAAAATCGAAGTGTTGTCAGAAGCTGAAATAAGGGAAGATATCCAGAATAAGCCTATGTTTGTTGTTGCTGCAACGGTAGGAGAGGATGAACATTCGGTTGGATTAAAGGAAACATTGGATATCAAACATGGCGGAATCGAAAAATTCGGTATAAAATACGAATATTTAGGAACATCATGCCCTGTTGAAAAATTAGTTGATGCAGCTATTGAAACAAATGCGGATGCAATATTAGTCAGCACAATCATAACTCATGATGATGTTCACGTTAAAAACATGAAGAAAATTCATGATTTATGTGTTGAAAAGGGTATAAGAGATAAAATTATGATAATTTGCGGAGGTACTCAGGTTTCCAATGAAACAGCAATGGAAGCAGGTCTCGACGCAGGCTTCGGAAGGGGAACCCACGGTATTGATGCTGCAAGCTTCCTGGTAAAAAGAAGAAGGGAATTAAATAAATAATGAAAATAAATGTATTGGTAGCTGAAATAGGCAGCACCACTACAGTAGTAAATGCCTTTAACGGCATTGGAACCTCCTGTCCTGCATTCGCAGGACAGGGGCAAGCTCCTACGTCTGTGCTTCAGGGTGATGTTACTGTCGGTCTCAAGGGAGCCATAGATGACCTGAAGAATAATTTGCATACAGATGAATTAACATGGGACGATATGCTGGCTACAAGTAGTGCTGCAGGCGGTCTTAAAATGACTGTTCATGGTCTTGTCTACGATATGACCGTAAGAGCAGCAAAGGAAGCTGCTTTAGGAGCGGGAGGAATTATTAAAATGATAACCTCCGGCAAAATGAGAAGAACAGATTTGAAAAAGATTCAGGAAATTATGCCAAATATAATACTTGTTGCAGGCGGTGTCGATTACGGAGAAAGAGATACGGCACTTCACAATCTGGACATGATTCTTTCCATGGGCTTGAACATCCCCATAATCTATGCGGGCAATGTTGAAAATCAGGAAGAAGTAAGGCTCATGTGTGAGGAAGCAGGCAATCAGGTATATATAGTGGAAAATGTATATCCCAAAATAGATACTTTGGTTGTGGAGCCCACACGTAAGATTATTCAGGATGCTTTCGAGGAGCATATAATCCATGCGGCGGGTATGTCTAAGGTGAGAGAGCTTGTCAAGGGTCCCATAATTCCCACACCGGGCGCGGTAATGGAAGCAGCTAAGGTGTTGAAGGAAGAGTTAGGCGATCTGATTGTATTTGACGTCGGAGGAGCAACAACCGATGTTCATTCCGTAACTCAGGGTTCCGAGGAAGTAAATTTAATCCTGTTGAGTCCGGAGCCGGAGG
>JAFACY010000183.1 GCA_023425285.1 Bacillota bacterium | reverse complement strand
GAAGGTGACCCGGGCGCTTTTATGGACAGAAGCATTATGGAGGGTGACCCTCACAAAATAATAGAAGGCATGATAATCGCAGGATATGCGACGGGAGCTCATACGGGATATTTGTACGTAAGAGCCGAGTATCCTTTGGCGGTTGAACGGTTGAGAACAGCTATAGTCCAGGCAGAAAGTGTGGGTCTGTTAGGAAAAAATATACTGAATTCCGGTTTTGATTTTGAACTGCGCATCAACAAGGGTGCCGGAGCATTCGTTTGCGGAGAAGGAAGCGCTCTTACGGCTTCCATAGAAGGCGAAAGAGGAATGCCGAGAGTAAAGCCGCCAAGAACGGTTGAACAGGGCTTGTTCGGATGTCCTACTGTTTTAAACAATGTAGAAACCTTTGCCAATGTTCCTTTAATAATCAACATGGGCGCTGACGAGTATAAAAAATACGGTACCAAGGACAGTCCGGGAACAAAAGCATTTGCTCTTACGGGTAATGTTGTGAACACAGGTCTTATAGAGGTTCCCATGGGTACGACAATCCGCGAGGTTATATTTGACATAGGCGGAGGTATACCGGACGGCAAAAAATTCAAGGCTGTCCAGATAGGCGGACCATCCGGAGGATGTCTGACCTTTGGCGAAAAGCATCTGGATATACCTCTGAGCTTCGACTCACTGAAGAAGGTAGGAGCGATGATCGGCTCCGGCGGCATGGTTGTCATGAACGAGGACACCTGCATGGTAGAGGTTGCAAGTTTCTTTATGGGCTTTACCCAAAGGGAATCCTGCGGTAAATGCATACCTTGCAGAGAAGGTACAAAAAGAATGCTGGAGATACTCGAGAAAATAACAAACGGAAACGGAACTCTTGAGGACCTGTCTTTATTGAGAGAAATTGCGGACACGGTTAAAAATACGTCTCTGTGCGGATTGGGCAAGACTGCCGCAAATCCTATACTCAGCACACTGGAACATTTTCATGATGAATATCTTACTCATGTTGTGGATAAAAAATGTCCTTCAAAGCAGTGTACGGGTCTGATGGTACTGGAAATTGACAAGGAATTATGCAAGGGCTGTTCAAAATGTGCAAGAAGCTGTCCTGTTAACGCCATAAGCGGCAAGGTCAAGGAGCCTTATTTTATAGACACAGCAAAATGCATCAAATGCGGCGCATGTATAGAAGCTTGTGCTTTTAAAGCAATCAAGGAGGTATAGCAATGAGCGGAACAATGATTATAGACGGAATGAAGGTACAATTTAATAATCAGAAGAATATTTTAAGTCTTATACGCGACTCCGGCATTGACCTGCCTACATTTTGCTACCATTCGGAGCTGAGCATCTACGGTGCATGCAGAATGTGCTCCGTGGAAACTTCAAAGGGAGAAATTATAGCAACATGTTCTGAGAAGCCACGGGACGGTATGGAAATATACACAAATTCACCGAGAATAAGAAAATACAGGAAAATGATACTGGAGCTTTTACTGGCTAACCACGACAAGGACTGTACCTCCTGTGAGCGTACAGGTAAATGTCAGCTCCAGAAATTAGCTAAACGATACGGATTGGGAGTTAACAGGTTTACACAGCTTGCTCAGGATAACGAGGTTGATAATTCAAGCCCGAGCATAATCAGAAATCCTAATAAGTGTATCAAATGCGGAGACTGCGTCATGGTTTGTGAAGAGGTACAGGGAGTAGGAGCTTTAGGATTTGTAAACAGGGGCTCTGAGGTAATAATTAAGCCTGCATTCAATAAATCACTGGCAGAAACCAACTGCATCAACTGCGGTCAATGCCGTATGGTATGTCCTACGGGAGCCATCATAATCAAAAATGAAACAGAAAAGCTCTGGGATGCTCTTTATGACAAAAGCAAAAGGGTTATCGCACAAATTGCTCCGGCAGTGAGGGTTTCATTGGGCGAAGAATTCGGCAGAAAACCGGGTGAAGTTACAACGGGAAAAATAGTTGCCATATTAAAAAAGCTTGGAGTTGAAGCGGTTTTTGACACATCGCTTTCTGCAGACTTAACGGTTGTTGAGGAAAGCAATGAATTTCTGGAAAGATATAACAAGGGGGAAAATCTTCCTCTGTTTACTTCATGCTGCCCGGGATGGGTGAAGTTTGCGGAAAACAGATACCCTGAGCTTAAGAAAAATGTATCCTCCTGCAAATCTCCTCAGCAGATGTTTGGAACTGTTCTGAGAGAAGCATACAAGGAAAAGGATGAAGAGGATTTAAGAGACACATTTATTTTATCCATTATGCCATGCACTGCCAAAAAAGCCGAAGCTGCAAGACCTGAATTTATTCATGACGGTGTCAGAGAGGTTGATCTGGTATTAACAACGCAGGAATTAGCTATCATGATAAAGGAAATAGGTATCAAGTTTGATGAAATAGAAGAAGAGGCAATGGATATGCCTTTTGGAACTGCCTCGGGAGCAGGCGTTATATTCGGTACAACCGGCGGTGTTACAGAAGCTGTTCTGCGAAGAGTTTTGAAAAATAAATTTGACAAGGAAGACTGCAACATTATTTTCAGCAATGTGAGAGGTCTGGATTCCGTTAAGGAAGCGGCCGTTAACATTGACGGAAATGAAATAAAAATCGCTGTTGTACATGGCTTGAAGCATGCGGATAATCTGATAAAGCAGATTAAAAGCGGTGAAAAGAAATATGACTTAATAGAGGTTATGGCTTGCAACGGCGGATGTATAGCCGGCGGAGGGCAGCCTCTGCCTAAAATGATAACAAAGGAAACAAGGGCATTGAGATCCAAGGGACTGTATGACATAGACAAAACAAATCAGTTAAAGGATGCCGAGGATAATTATATAGTTAAAAATATTTACAGCGGCATTTTGAAAAACAAAACACATATTTTGCACACTAACCATTAACCTACCATAAAAAAAAGAAAACTTTCTAAGGCAGATAGAAAGTTTTCTTTTTTATTTTAAAAGCTCGGAGGTACCATTGCCCATACTGATACAGATGGTACATTTCCGGCATTTATATATTTATGGGGTATGGTACTGTCAAGATAAATGCTGTCGCCTTCTTCGAGGTCGTAAATTTTATCTCCCGATAAAACTCTCAGACTTCCTTTTATAACTACACCGCATTCTTCTCCGTCATGACTTATGTGATCTTCTACATTGCTGTCACCGGGTGCGATTTCTATCCACAGCATTTCAATTTGATTTTTAAGATTAGGACATAGAAGCTCATAAACTCTGCTGGCGTCTTTCATTAATATCTTTTTTCTTTCACTTTTTCTGACGACCTGATTGAAATCGTCATATTCATCAAAAAAATAATTCATAGTCACATTTAATGCCTTTGAAATTTTCCACAGTGACGCAACCGACGGTCCCGTAAGATCTCTTTCAATCTGGCTTATCAATCCCTTGCTTAAACCGGTCATAGACGCTAACTGCTCTATACTTATCTTTTGCTTTAATCTCAGCGACCTGATTTTATCACCTAACTCCATATACTTCTCCTCTGTTTACGCCTGCGTTCTATATTATAAAATATTTTCAACAAATTAATTATTAAATATTATACAACAAAGAAAACGATTCTTCAATACTTTATTATAATTTTTTCCAGCCATGATGCAAAAAAGTACATAATTGCCGCAACCACACCCAAAACAAATACACCCATCATAACCAGATCAAGCTTGAAGGTCTGGCTTCCGTAGAGTATCAGGTAGCCTATACCTGCTTTTGAAACCAAAAATTCCCCCACTATAACTCCGATCCATGACAGTCCTATGTTAACTCTGATAACACTCAGAATGTTGGGGATATTTGAAGGTATCACAACCTTACTCAATATCTGCAGCTTATTTGCACCCATGGTTTTTAAAAGTACTATCTTATCCTTTTCCACATTTATAAATCCGGTATACAATGTCATGGTTGTAACTATTACAGATATTGAAGCAGCCGTTGCCACTATGCCTGAAAAGCCCATGCCTGCCCACAAAATAATAATGGGGGCAAGAGCGGTCTTCGGCAGACTGTTTAATATAACGATGTAGGGGTCCATTATGCGTGCAAGCCTCCTGAACCACCACAATAAAATTGCCGTCAGCAGTCCCAGTATGGTTCCCGCGAAAAAACCGGCTATTGTTTCCATTGTAGATACCGATAAATGCCTTATGAGGCTTCCGTCCTCTATGAACCTGACAATCAATTTATATATGGCACCGGGGCTGCTTGTTAAAAATACATCTATATGCCTGTACCTTGCAGCCCATTCCCATATGGCAATAAAAAAAACAAAAACCAGTATCTGAGTAATCCTGATAAAATAATCTTCTCGTTTTATTGATTTTAAATATTCGGAATGCTCCTTTGAAACGTTGAAATCCTTCTTTTTATTTTTCCCCGGCATCCAAATCCCTCCATATCTGTCTGAAATATTCCCCGAATTCTAAAGTGTTTCTGCAATTCATCGGAGTTCTGTCACCCTGACACTCCTTAAACTCGATGATGTATTCCTTTTTTACTTTTGCAGGTCTTTCGGTAAATACAATAACCCTGTCAGAAATACTTACCGCTTCGGGAATATCGTGAGTTACCAATATGGTAGATATCTTTTCTCTCCTCAATATCTGACCAACTTCATTTCCTACGGACAACCGAGTCTGATAGTCCAATGCAGAAAAAGGTTCATCCAGAAGCAACAGCTCCGGTTCCATTGCCAATGTGCGTACCAAAGCTGCCCTCTGCCTCATACCGCCTGAAAGCTGGCTGGGATAATGATTCCTGAAATTATAAAGCTCGTATTTTTTAAGCATATCTATGACCTTATTTTTATTTTCCTCTGTAACCGCATTTTTTACTTCCAGACCTAACATGCAATTCTTTAAAATATTTCTCCACTCGTAAAGCTGATCCTTTTGAAACATAAATCCGATGCTGTTTGTATTGACTATAACCTCACCCTCTGACGGCTTTTCGAGTCTTCCTATCAGATTTAGAACGGTTGATTTACCTGAGCCTGAAGGTCCTACCACAGATACAATCTCACCTTTTTTAACATTCATGGATAAATTATCAATTGCCTTTGTTTCATGATTTATTGTATGAAATCTTTTAGAGACATTTTTCAATTCGCAAATATATTCCATTATTACCTCCGGCAGATGATGCAAAAGCTATTTATATTATGTTATTCAAGATGAATGAATAAGTTAATGGAATGGGAAAGTTTTTGTCTTAGCTTAATAAAAATAAAATAATAAAATTTCTAATATCTGAAAAACTATAAAAAAAAGGTGGTGATATTGTGATAATTATTGATAAGCTGGTCAATAGACTGAAAATGAGAAATTCCACTCAGCAAAATCCGGGCAATGTGTATATACCAAACGAATTTGAAGTGGAAGAAAGAAAAAAAGACGTGGATGCAAATGAAAAATAGGGTTAGGGCATAAACAGTAGAATTCATAAAAAAAGAACTAGGATATCCTAGCTCAAACGATAATCAAACAAATATATAATAAATAGAGGGGGAATTTTTACATGTCATTATACATACAAAGTTCTTTAACTTTCAACAAGTTTATTGTTAATATTTCGTAATATCTTGTAATAACTTGTAATATTTTGCGTTTTGTAAAACATTCCCTTTTATCTATTTTATGATGTTTTCGATTCTTCTTCTTACCTCTT
>JAFACY010000177.1 GCA_023425285.1 Bacillota bacterium | reverse complement strand
CTCATGTGGGTATCGTAAAGGAAATGTCACGTACCGCCAAGGAAATGCTCCCGGGCATTTGTACCGGTGTGGGAGGTGTCCATGCGGAGGTTGTGCCTGACGATTTTAATTCAGAATATATTGACTTTATTTACAGTAAAAACGGCATAGACGGATTCAACACAACGCTAAGCATGCTTTTAAACGGAAATAATGCCATACAGATAAATAAGGAAATCAATCAGGCTGCCAAAAATAGCAGCTTTAACTACAGGCATCCCGACAGAAGTGCTGTTTCAAAATACCGCAGGCATTATTACTATATGTTTCACAGTCCTTGTGCTCTGATAAAGACCTCCTTCGGCTGTCCATATAACTGCTCCTTCTGCTTTTGCAAGGAAATAACAGACGGCAAGTATTTTTCAAGAGATATGGAGGATGTATTAGACGAGCTTCAGACAATTGAAGAGGAAGAAATATACATCGTCGACGATGACTTTTTGTTTAACACAAAAAAACTCCGGGAGTTTATAGATGGAATACAGAGCAGGAATATAAAGAAAAAATTCTTAGTTTACGGAAGAGCCGATTTCATTGTTGAAAACAAGGGATTAATATCCGAATTAAAGCATATTGGTCTTCAGGCGGTAATAGTTGGCATAGAATCCGTTCGTTCCAAGGATTTACAGGCATATAACAAGAAGACCACAAAGGACATAAATGAAGGCTGCATTAAGGTTTTAAGAGCATTGGATATCGAGCTGTATGCCACACTTATCATACCCCTTGACTTTACGGTTGCCGATTTTAATGAGCTGACTGCGTGGATAAAGAGTCTGAATGTGAGGTTTGTCAATCTTCAGCCTCTGACACCTTTGCCTGGTACGGATATCTTTGATTCCTACACGTCAGATTTGCTGGTAAAGAGAGAAGACTACGAGGTCTGGGACATGGCTCACGTAGTGCTGAAACCGGAATTTATGAGTATAAGAAAGTTTTATGCTCAGCTTTTGAAGGCGTACTACAAAGTTATCATGAGACCTAAGCACATGGTGTTTTTAATAAGAAAGTACGGCTTTAAATCGAATTTAAAAATGCTTGCAGGCAGCAGCCTTGTGAGCATGCAGTACATGAAAAAGATTGTGAGGGGACGCTAATGAAAAAAATATTGCTTATACAGCCCAGCCCCTATGACCAGAATCAAAAGCCCATAAAGAAAAGCAGACTGTATTTTGTGGGGCTTGCCATGCCCCTGCTGGCGGCAATGATGCCCGATGACTGGGAATCTGAAATTATACTTGAAATATTGGAGGACATCCCCTGGGATACAGATGCGGATATTGTGGGTATAAGCTCAATGGGACATGGTGTCATAAGGTCCATCGATGTTGCGAAAAAATTCAAGGAGCTTGGAAAGACAGTCATATTAGGCGGCTACATGGTCAGCATCATGGCTGAGGAAGCTTTAAAATACTGCGATGCCGTTGTAATCGGTGATGCCGAATTTGTATGGGAAGAGCTGTTGAAGGATTATGAAAATGGTACAATGAAAAAAATATATGAAAAAAATTTAGAAAAGGGATTTTTTTCAACACCTCTGCTGAGATTTGACCTGATTGTAAACAAAAAAATCGGAGATTTTCTTCCTGTGCAGGCAGGGAGGGGCTGCCCCAATGTATGCAGCTTTTGCTCCGTAGCATGTCTGTACAAGGGGCATTACATTAAAAAGCCGCTGGCCGAGGTAGTCAGGGATATAAAGCAGATAAAGGAGCTTGGCTTTAAAAAGTTTTTACTTTTGGATGACAACATATTTTCCGACAGAGAATATCTGCATGAACTTTTAGATGAGATTAAAAGGCTGGACATGGAGTGGATGAGCCAATGTGACATAAAAATAGGAAAGGAAGACAGACTGCTGGAGCAGCTTGCGGAAAGCGGCTGTACCACCCTGAGCTTCGGACTTGAAAGTATTTCCCGGGAAAGCCTGGTAGGAATGAACAAGGGCTGGGCAGATCCGGCAAAATATCCTGAATTAATCAGAAACATACAAAGGCATGGCATTGATGTTTCCACTGAAATGGTGGTTGGAGGGGAGGGTGACACTTTAGAGTCCATAAGAATGACAAAGGATTTTATAGAGGAAAATAAAATCTCGGTCCCCAGGTTTTATATATTGAC
Organism: Bacillota bacterium; assembly: GCA_023425285.1. Classification (GTDB taxonomy): domain Bacteria; phylum Bacillota; class Clostridia; order Tissierellales; family Sedimentibacteraceae; genus Sedimentibacter. The sequence goes on along the minus strand of JAFACY010000177.1, from coordinate 4,520 downwards.
GCCCATTCCGGGAACCAAGTTTTTTAAGGATATTGTCGCCCAAGGCAGATTGATTAACGACAACATATATTCCTTCGACGGAACAGAGGCTGTTCACAAGCCTAAAAATATGACACCGGAAGAGCTGACCGCTGCTTACTGGGAGCTGTACGAATCTCTGTTTACTTACAAATCCATTGTAAAAAGAAACATCATAAGAAAAGAGTTTTTAAAAAAACCGGGTAAATATTTATTTTACTGTGTTGTTAACTTATTTTACAGATATCAGATAAAAAGAAGAATAACACCAAATATATTTTAAATGATGGGAGTTACTATGAAAATACTTTTGGTACGACCACCGAGGATAAAGCAGGCAATTACATTGAGTGACTTCATGTTTTCGGAGCCCATAGGTCTTGAGATGATTTATGGTATATTGAAGTTCGAAAATGATGTTGAAATATATGACATGATGATTGAAGACAGAAGCTTATCCGAAAAAATAACTGAATGCAAACCTGACATAGTGGGAATTACATCTCTTTGCATAGATGTGAACAAGGTTTTGGGACTTTGTGATGAAGTGAAAAATACTGACTCAAAGATTATCACGTTTGTCGGCGGAACTCAGAGCTTTTTAAATCCCGAAGCCTTTTATCATAATTCTGTGGATCATATATTTGAATTCACAAATTCGGATAATTTAACAAAGTTAATTCACCTTTTAATAACCAGACGTATTGAATCAACAGACGGAATAAGGTCAAAAGAGCTTGATTACAAATCAACGGGTATAAAAGGACGTAATGAATACATGCTGCCTGACAGAAACTCCACGGCAAAATACCGCCACGAATATTCATACTTTGGTTACCGTCCCGCCGCTATTATGGAATTCGGGACAGGCTGCGAAAAGGTGTGTGATTTTTGTCTCAGATGGAGAATCGAAGGTGCAAGGGAAAAATTAATAGACCTTGAGCTTACTAAAAAAGATTTATCTGTTATTAGTGAGCCGACCATAATGTTTATGGACAATGACTTTATGGCAAATGAAGAGAAAATATTATCCTTCATCAATATTGTCAGAGAACTGAAGCTGAATAAAAATTATATTATGTACGCCTCAGTTAAAGGGATTATTGAGTACAAAGAATATTTAAAGGAGCTTAAAGAGCTCGGTCTTAAGGCATTATTAGTGGGTTATGAAACCTTCAGTGATGATGAAATGTCCGACTATCATAAGAAATCAAGCACCTCCGATAATTTTAATGCTGCAGAAATATTAAGAAATTCAGGTATTGATGTGTGGGCTTCCTTTATGGCTCATCCCGATTGGGGAAGAAATGACTTTAAAACGTTCAGAAGCTATATAAAAAATCTGAAGCCGCAAATTACTTCCATAAGTCCCCTCACACCCTTTCCTAATCTCAACATGTATGAGCATTATAAGGACAGGCTGATTTACAGTGCTGATGATTATGAAAAATGGAGCTTCGGGCAAGTTATGATAAAGCCGTCAAAAATAAGCCTCAAGACATATTATTGGGAGCTGTTGAAAACTAATTTGTACGTGAATCTGTTTGTAAACAGAAACACTGAAATGATAAGCAAGTACGGTATAAAAAATATTTTCAGAATAACAAAGGGCTCATTGAAGGCAGTAAGAAAGTATGTATCATTGATGATAAATTCTGATTAAGAAATTTATTACAACTATTGATAAAATATTTTTGAGTGATATAATACATATATCATACCATCGCCTCGGCAATGCAAGCGAGCTTGCGCTGCACTCGACTCAGGTATGATATAATTATTCTTATATTTGTTTACTGAAAGGGTATTATCATGAAGAAAAAAGATATTTTACTTGCAGCAATGGTTGTGATCATATGGGGAATTAATTTCACCGTAATACGTCTGGGTCTCAATGGTGTTCCTTCCATGCTGCTGGTTACTTTAAGGTATTTGTTTACGGCTTTGCCGGCTATATTTTTTGTTAAGAAGCCGAAGACTGAATTAAAATATATAATACTTTTCGGACTTTTTGTAGGCTTCGGACAGTTTGCATGCTTATTTTATGCTATGGAAATCGGAATGCCAGCAAGCATTGCATCCATAATTCTGCAAATGCAGGCCTTCATATCTCCTGTACTTGCAGTATTTTATCTAAATGAGAGACTTAAGCCCAAACAGATTATAGGCTTTGTAATTGCAGCCATCGGACTTCTGATTATCGGTGCAGCAAACGCAAAAGGAGGAATCACTGCAATACCTTTATTTGCAATTATATTAAATTTATTGGCTCCTTTTTTCTGGTCTGCATCAAACATAGTTTCACGAATTGCATCTGACAAGGCTGAGGCAAAGGGTGAAAAGCTTGATATGTTCAGTCTTGTTGTATGGTCGGCACTGGTTCCGATTATACCGCTTGCAGCATTGACATTCGTCCTCGATACACCTCAGGACATACTTAATGTATTGATTAATTTCAGCGGCATATCGGTTTTTGCTGTTTTATACCTGGCAGCAGCTTCAACGCTGTTTTGCTACGGAGTGTGGAGTGTGCTCATCAGCAAGTATCCCATGGGAAAGGTTGCACCTATTCCATTGCTTGTTCCTGTAGTGGCTCTCATATCGGCAAGATTAGTACTCAATGAACAGCTTTCTGCCATGCAGTGGATGGGAGTTGTTGTAATACTAATCGGATTGATAACAACAAGCTTAAATCTTGAAATGTTCAAAAAACATCCCAAGACAAATATATAGGAAGCGAAATCGAAAAAAGATTCCTCATTCGCATGAGGAATCTTTTTATATTATCAAATCTTCATCTCTGACTTCACCTGCTGCAACTATGTTTGTAGTTCCTATGAGCCACAGCTTATCAATATCACTGTTTGTTCTTTCTATTTCAATAAACAATTCTCCGCCGTCAACTACAATTTTTGCTCTGTTACCTTTCAAATATCCCTTGAGTATGAGAGCTGCCACAGCTGATGCTGAGCCGGTACCGCAAGCCAGAGTAAAATCCTCAACCCCTCTTTCATAGGTTTTTAACAATGCGGAATTCTCGTCAATCACCTCGAAGAAATTAACATTTGCTCCCTTGGGAAAGCCTTCATAATTTCTTATCTTCTTACCTAATTCCCGCAATTTGTTTTCATCCGCATGCTTAAGATCATATTTGACAACAGCATGGGGCAGTCCCGGATTCCCTAATTCTATATATGAACACTCATATTTTGTACCGTCTATTTCTATATCGTCATCAAGCTTAATCAATTCCGGTTTGTTAAGCAAGACTTTAACCATACGATCTTCCATGACCTCAGACTCTACAATCCCTGCTCCCGTTTCAAATGTCATCTTTCTGCCTGCTATGTTACTTACATACGCATACCGGGAAATACATCTTGCTCCATTTCCGCACATTTCACCTATGCTGCCGTCACGGTTGTAAAAACGCATTTTAAAATCTGATTCCCCTTCGGGGTAATCCACCACCATAAACCCGTCAGCACCGATTGACATCTTTCTCTGACACAGCTTCCTTGCAATTGAAGGCAGCTTATCTACAGGAATACTTAATTTCATGTTATTTATGATTATAAAATCATTTCCTGCGCCTTGCATTTTGTAAAAATCCATTGCATCACTTCCTCACATTTTATATTAATGATTCAGGTATAACTTCATTTGCAATCATATGGTCATATGTCTGTCTTTTTACTATAATTTCAGATTTACCATCCTTAACCAGCAAAGTTGCAGGAATCGGATTTTTATTGTAGTTGCTCGCCATGGAGTGACCATATGCACCGGTCGAAAATACGGCAAGTATATCTCCTCTTTCCGCAGATGCCAAATTAGCATCCTTAATCAGTATATCTCCTGATTCGCAGCATTTACCGCTTATTGTAACCATGTCTGTGTTAGGCATGCCTGCCTTATTTGCTATAATACTCTCATATTTAGCCTGATATAACGCAGGTCTTATGTTATCGGTCATTCCGCCGTCAACAGACACATATTTTCTTATGCCCTTGATATCCTTTATAGTGCCGATTGTATAAAGAGTTATTCCCGCCTCACCAACGATGCTTCTTCCCGGCTCAATGACAATTTCAGGTCTTTTAATATTTTGTTCCTTTGAAAACTCATCAATTTTTTCCATCATTGGGTCCAGGAAATACGCGTATGACTTTTTATCATCTTCATCCGTATATTTTATCCCAAATCCTCCGCCGATATTTAATTCAGGTGTTACATAATTATATTTGTCAATTGTATCTTTTATTAATTTTAATGCTGTTTCCAATGCCTTTAAATGTGAATCATTGTTGTGAAGCTGTGATCCTACATGAAAATGGAAGCCCATGAAGTTTACGTAAGGTGAATTTATCGCCCTTTCAATTGCAGGAAATATAACCTCATCATCCAACGGAATGCCAAACTTAGAATCTTTTTTACCTGTAACTATATAATCGTGGGAATCACTCTTAACTCCCGGAGTTATTCTGTACAGTATACTGGTC
>JAFACY010000176.1 GCA_023425285.1 Bacillota bacterium | reverse complement strand
ATATATGACTGACACAATCAGATACATCCATTCCCGAATTAAGCAACCCGGTCATAATCTTCCAGGTATGGTACATCTCGCGCCCGCTCAGTCCATACATGTTTACTCCGCGGTAAAATATATCTGTAAAATTAAGTGAAATCTCATCAGCAGGCAATCCCCCCACTATAATTTCGCCACCTGCCCTGATATATTTTGTCGCATCCTTTATTCCGCCTGCATTACCCGAGAATTCCAACACAACATCCGGTCCGATGCCTTCACACTTCTGACGGATTTTCTGTACAATATCACAATGAAATGGATTCAAAACAAGATCCGCACCCATTTTGTATGCAGCTTCTGCACGATAGTCATTCGGCTCCACACATATCACCTTGCTGGATCCAAGTTTTTTTGCGACAGTTGCTGCCATCAGCCCAATGGGACCGCAACCTGTTATAACCACTGTCTTGCCTGCTAATGATACCTTCGTTGCAGCATGAACTGCAACACCCAAAGGCTCAAGCATTGCATTGTTTACTTCTAAAATATCAGGATTACATACATAGGCATTTTCCGAAGGAATTATAATATATTCGGCAAAACATCCATCTATATGAACACCTATAGCCCTTGTATTAATACACAAATTCTCCTTGCCATCTAAACACAGAACACATTTGTGGCATGCTATATGGCTTTCCGCAGACACCAGTTCCCCGACTCTTTTTTCATTTACTCCATACCCGACGCTTATAATTTCTCCGCAAAATTCATGCCCTATTGTAACAGGCGGTATTATACGTTTTGATGCAAATTCTTCCCAATCTTTAATATGAACATCCGTACCGCAAATGGCAGCTAAGTGTACTTTAATAAGTACCTCTCCTTCTCCCGGTAACGGAATCGGTTTTTCCAATAATTCTAAATTTCCCGTACCAGCACTTGTTTTGACAATGCATTTCATATTTCTGCTCATGATTTACCTCCCTGTTTTTCAAAATACTATCGTTTTCCTTTGTTTTATGTTATAATAATACAAAATTTAAAAATCAATCGTAACAATGGCTACATTTTAAAATATTTATTTTGAAAAATGGTGTTTAATATGAATGCAGAAAGTGAAAACATGGGATTATATGATGTATTTATGGTGTACGGTCAGGCTTTAAACTACCCAAAAAGGAAAATCATTTTTCAAAAGGGTGAATCTCCTGATAAGATATACTTTATTGTGAAGGGTCGTGTAAGAGTATACTGCGTGAATGAATACGGCAATGAAATGACATTCTTTTATATAGATGAAAATCAAACCTTCGGTAGTGATCTTTTAGCCAATCTTCAAAGACGTATCATCAGCGTTGATTGTGATACGGATGTACAACTTTATTATATGGATATCAATGTATTTATTGAAGAATGTATTAAAAACAAAAAATCAGTTCTCAACTTTATTGAATGTCTTAATAATAAAATAGTCACATTGACAAATTATATATCTTACAGTCGTTATACAAAGGCCAATGAAAGATTAGCTTATTTTTTATATACTAACTCTATTGATGGAGTGGTTAATTACACCCATGAGCAGATTGCAATAATGACATGTATGAATAGAGTCTCTGTGACCAGATTATTGAATAATTTTGAAACAGAAAATCTTATTAAACAACAATATAAAGAAATTAAGATCATTAATATGAAAGGATTAGATGAAATATTCAAATCCGTTGGCTACTTTATAGATTGAATTTGCAGTTCTATAAAATTTCGAAATAACATAAATACGGGATACGCCACAGCATATCCCGTTCTTCACTCAATAATTTATATTTCTTTCATATCTTACTGTTTCATTTTTTACTACCACTTTAAAGTAATCTAAGACCCCCGTTTCCATTAACCCGTACAATCCAATGTTCACAACCAAAATAACTGTCACGATGAATATTGAAAATAAATCATATTTAATAACTATATTTTCAGTGCTCTTTTTTTGAATGCTTACATAATAAAGTATTTCTATACCTATTATAATCAATATTGCCGGCCAAAGCCTGGTTGCTATTTCAACGGCTGACAGCATACTGAATTGTGCAGCAAATAGGATAACTCCAAAGCCTATCATAATTACAGCCATAGATATGGTACCAACTCTTTTAATCTTCAGTGTAATCACTCTCCTCCTCTATCACTATCTCATTGTATTCTTGAGAAGCAATTTCCTCTGTTTTTTCCTGATTGCCTTCGATACTATGCTCAGGTTCTTTCTTGCTTCCTTTCAGCATTGCAAATCCTATAATAATGAATATTAATGATACTATGGATGTCTGTATATATCTCCTTAATTGATAAGGTATCATCGGATACAATATTCTTTCAAGTATTATCATTACACCTATACCTATCAATCCGTAGCCAATCCATTCATGCTTTATGGCAGGCAGCTCTATCTCCTGATCCTTAATGTCATTTTTAGAACCCTCTGCAATATGCAGTGCATCAAAGAAGCTGTAGAACCATATAAGCGGTAATAAGAACAATAACAGAGATATCCCTAACCAACCCATAAAAAATATGGAGAAGAAAAATGCTCCCATCAGCATCAATCCTTTTTTCTGGTAGCCCATATACATGTGCCCGGCACCCGGTACAATGGATAATGCCATTGTTATGCTTTTCTTACTGTTTTTTAATTCGTCTTTATTGAAATATGTTTTTTCATGATTTCCTGTCGCTATACTTTCGTAATATCTTCGCTCAACCGATCGCCAGGATGAAAACAAATCCAATATAGTTATCAACCATAATAATGAATAACCAATCATAAATAATACTATGACCTGTTCTGAACCGTATGTTACAAATGCAAGGAAAATAGTTGCTAATACACCGGCTCCAAGCATTCCTAAATATATTAATCCTCTCTCCTTCAATCCTATATACATATGAGCCAGCCCAGGTATAAAGGATAATATAAATCCTATAAATTTGCTTTTTTCTATCAAGATTATTCCTCCTCTATTATATCTTTTTCACTATCTTCAATACTTAATAACAAGCTTGATGTAGTATTTATTATTCTGTCAGAAAAATTAGCTATTAAATTATGCCGCACCTGAACCTCTTGCATGGATGCCGTTATCCTTGGAACTGAATCCACAAGATTAGTATAAAATCCACCCAATGTGAGAAATATCGTTACAGATGCCACTGCGGCAAAGTATCCGAATTGATAATTAATGGAACTTTTTTTCTTAATCCTGCCCGCATTAAGCTTAATAATCTTATATTCAGATATTTTTTTCGATAACTTAGGTGCAAAGCTTGATGAAATCATATCCTCAGCATATTTTTCTTCCTGTTCATCTATTAAGGAAAGAAAAATATCCATACATTCCTGACAATCATATAAATGATTTTCCATTTCATTCATCTTTTCATCCGACAGCGCTTTATTTTTATAAAGCAGCCATTCAACATAGTCATAATGATTCATCTTCGCACCTCCACTTCTCTCTTAACAGTATCTTTGCTCTATACAGTCTGGATGCTACTGTTTTTATGGTAACATCCTCTTCTTCTGCTATCGCTTCATATGATTTCTCACGAAAATAAAATTTCTCCAATGTAACTCTGTAAATATCCGGTATACCGTCCAATGCCTTTTTTAATTTCTCCCGATTGTATTTTTCCAACAATATTATTTCGGGATTAGCTGCAGCATCCACGCTATTGTTGTCTTCCCCAAGAGCTTCTTCATTAAATTTAGCCTTTTTCTTCCGCAGCCAATCTATTGATTTGTTGGTTGTTATACGACCTAACCAAGCCTTAAAATTGTTTTGGTCGTATTTAGGCAGGGAGACAAAAATCTGGAAAAACACATCTTGTGCAACATTTTCTGCTTCGTCGTAATTCTTAATAAAATTCAGAATAATTGCAAATACATAATTCTTGTAATTATTAATCAATATTGAAAATGATTCTTCATCTCCCAAAGCCGCCTTTTCAATTAAAAGACTTTCATTTTCCATGCCTCCCCTCCTCTCTACATAATATAAACGAAAAATATTTTAAAAGTACTGCAAAGAAAATAAAATATTTTATCAATATGAATATATCATTAATACGACAAAAAAGCACCATAAATGGTGCAATGAATAACAGTGATAATATTATCTGCAAATTCTTATATTTGGAATTGTGTTTAAAGTTTTCACATCCAAAACAAATACAACCTTACCCATGGATTTTATATATTTGTTTATGGCATTTATTTCATTTGTATTGTTTGTGTACAGTATGATATATTTAGATTCATTTATCATGTATAAATCACGCTTTATCATACAGTCCTGTGAAAAGTTATGTTGGAGCATAACTTCCGTATCTATATTTTGCATAATGGAATAATACATGTCCCTCTGATCTTCGGTCCAGTTTATTGTATAATTTTCATATGGTATTACCCCCTCCAAGGTTATACCGGAAAATTTATTTTTCGCCTTAAGAACAATATCAGCAAAAATTTGCTCAAATCCGAATTTCATTCCACATATAAAATGATTTACTGAAAAATCTTCAATCAGGCTTGCACATATTTCTTTAAGCTTGGTTTCAAGCTTAACATAATCCTGATTATCATGGCTGCGTTCAATAAGATAGTCTTGAGAGCAATAATCTATAAAACAGCATGTATTATGTTTCTTCAAATTTCCACCTCATATTTGAATATTAGCAAAATCAATACGCTATCTGCTTATTACAATAATTATAGCTTATTTATTACGCTAAAAGCAATAGTTAATATATAATAGAGGTGATAGAATTGAAAGAAAATATGATTCTGATAGGTAAAAGATTACGTAAACAACGGGAAAAATTAGACATGACCCGTGAAGAATTTGCTGAAAAGCCCGGTATCTCTCCTCAGTTTCTTGCTGAAATTGAAAACGGTAAAAAAGGAATGTCAGTATCAACACTTTATAAAATATGCAGCAGCTATAATTTATCTGCGGACTTTCTCCTGTTTGGCCGTCTGTCACATGACCCTGACAATAAAAGCTTGACTGAGCCATATATTTCTTATACCGAGGATATCATTGAAATCGTAAACAATATAATTTTAGAAACTCAAAACAATTATAAGACCGAACAAAAAAATGAAAAATAAAAATTTATTAGCATTATAAAAATAAATCTCTCATCCGAATATAACATCTGATGAGAGATTTTATTTATTTCAATGCTCAGCTATAGGAAAACTCCAAAGTTCTTTGTTTTTATCATATGACCCGGAATATTCTTTAATAGCTTCCTTTTGTTTACCGGAATAAATAAAAAATGTTAAAGTCAATAATAAAAACAATAAAGGAAGTAAAACAATTTTTTTCTTCATCAATAATACTCCTATGCATAATTATCTCCATATATTTCACCATTTTCTATCCAACCAACATCCGGATAAATCAGTTCTGCACCTTTTTCCGTAATTATACACTTGATTACAATTACGTCATAAGCACCTGTTTCATTATAGGTTTCTGTCTTTAATGAAAATTCTGTATCGCTGATTACTTCATCTAAAAAATAATAATCCTCTGTAGTCAGTAAAAGCACTTTTTTATGATTATTTTTATTTATATAATAATAATTAAAGGATTTCGCATAATTATTTTCATCATATTCTGCCACATCCAAAATAATTGCAAAATCGTCATTATATCCAATCATACTCGTATCCGGTCTGTCATTTGATTCAAACATACCTTTATAGCCGTTATCTAACGATACAATTTCCGTTAATACCTCAGAAGGCTCTCTACCCATACCGTAATTATACACAAAACCATAGTTGGAAATTTTAAATTTGCCTCTTCCAAAAGATGAATGATTTTCTAATTCCTTAAATAAGGCTTCCTTATTAACGAAGAAGAAGTTTCCCTTTTCATTAGTGTCATCCTTCATGACAGGAACATTATCCTTATATTTTTTATCATAATAAATTAATCCCAAATTTATTTCACGCATTTCACTATAAAATATATTATAGTGTCCTTCTGCTTCTATTTCTCCGCAAAAAGTTACACGTCCACCTTCATCTCCGAATTTTTTTACTGAATCAACTATAAGACCGCATACTCTGTCCTTAACCTTGACATCTGAATCTAATATGTTTGTTTCATAGCTTTTTCCTTCATAAAGAATCGTACCAATGTTGTCTGTTAATTCCACATCAACTATGCTGAATCTTTCATAACCGTAAATTTCCTTTAAATCAAGCTTTACCCTTATCTTGTAAATACCTAAATCATCAGGCAGATTTTTAGTTACAGATATATCATCATAATACAAAAAGTAGCTTTCATCATCTAAATAATAGAGGTCATTTTCTCCATATTTTTCTTCTATTATTTCCCTGCTTTCTTTATCCGGAATAAATGAAAATCCACCGATTCCGCTGGATGATATTTCATAATCACCATCTGTTATTATTTCTCCTGTCAGGTACTCTGTTCTGTCTATTTCAGGTTCAACAATTTCCTGTCCTGTGTTATACGTGCATGCTACTAATAATACCAATACAACTGATAAAAGAATTATTCTTTTCAATATATACCTCCTCGGTTTATATCATTAAAATTACAGCTAACATTATAGTTTCATTGTATATAATCGTAACTTATTTCCAAATAAAAATCAAATTAATCATATGTAACAACAGACCATTTTAAAATCAAAATGGTCTGCCTATATCATTATTGCATATGGTAATAATTTACTCCCGCTGTAAATGTAACTTCTTTGTATTCTGATAATTCATCTATGGTCACAAGCTGAAATCCTCTTTTAATAAGCTCCGGAATTACTGTTTCAGAGGCTTGAACGGTACTGTCATATAAATCATGCATCAGTATGATATCTCCGTCCTTTACATCCTTAAGT
>JAFACY010000125.1 GCA_023425285.1 Bacillota bacterium | reverse complement strand
AAAAGAAAAGTATTATCCTCCATATGGGAGTATTCTGCCTTAAAAACCTTAATCCCTCCGAACATTTTGATAAAAAGGATTCCTTTTCTTTATCATGGCATACCGGTATGCCCGGTATTTTTATAAAAATCAATAGCACACTAAATGCAATTGCAAATGTAGTTAAATCAATTATCAGAATTGTTTCCAGTCCGCCGAAAGAAAGCACTGCAGTGGCAATAGCCGGAGTCAGTATGGTAACAAGCGAATTAGAAAATGCCTGCATCCCGCTTACTCTCACATAATGCTCCTTTGGTGTGATAAGTGATATTGCAACGTATGAAGCAGGATTCTGAAAGGCATTCATAAAGCTCAGAATAAAATTTATAATATACAAATGCCATATTTTCAAACCATCAATGCTGTACAGCAGGAAAATCGTCAGGGATCCCAATGCAGCAATAAAATCACTGATCAGCATAATTTTCTTTTTATTCCATCCATCTGCTATAGTACCTGCTACAAAGCAAAATAAGATAGACGGTAAATAAGAGAAAAATGATAACCATGTTATACTTGAAACTGTTCCCTGCTGCTTGTAAGCCCATATTATGAGTGCAAAATTAGTCATTGCCGTGCCAAAGGAAGAAATCGTCTGGCTTCCCCACAATATGAGAAAATTTCGTAATTCATTCGGTTTATTTAATTTTTTCATGTCTTTGCTCCTTAATATTTTATTTCAATTAAGATGCAAAGTCATATTCGGGACGGTATATTAACCGCTCCATGCATATACCGTCCTGATCAGACTCTGCATGGAGCTAAAGCAATACAAAGCGGTAATTTCATTTTAATCTCTCCGTTAAATAATATTTTTATCCTTTAATTCTATTATTGCGTTTTTCACTGCCGCCTTAATAACAAAGTACATAATAGCTATAGGTATAGCCATCATAATCGGTAATAAAATCAATCCTAAAAAATTAATTCTTGCCATATACTCCTCCTATTCCAGATCATCCTCTTCATTGACAGGCTTCAGAAGCTCTTTTGCCAGATCAAGCATATCACCCGGAACGTAAATATCCACTCCGTACAAATTTACTCCCGTGTAAATTTCCATGATTTCGCCTGTGCCTTTTGATTTTTTTAATACAGGTATGCCGTATGATTTCAGTTTCGCTATAATTATTTCCGCTTCAATGCCGTTCAGATTTGAAAGAAGCAACTCTTCACTATGCATAATAACCTCCCTTACCATTTTTATCTATTATACCAAATATAACTTATTATTGCTATTAAAAAAACGGCTTAACCGATCATACGATTAAGCCGTTCTATATAGGGAAAATTTAAGAAAATTGTATTTTAACCGCTTTTGTTACAGGCTTCCATATTGCTCGCGCAAGATAGAAATCAATCATGCTGTGTACGACAGTTCCGACCCCCACCAGTAATACAACTGATACAAAGAACCCCTTTGAGTAATATCCGGAGCTGATATTGTTTCCGAAATAAAATACGGATACCACCGCTACCTCACACATTGCATGTATACATCCGATTATGAACGAATATAACTGCGAATGCATAAAAGAATTAAGAGTATCGGGAAATTTTTTCAAAAATGATGCGCCTGAAAATGCAAAGACTACATGAGTTGCGGCTCTCAGCACTACTATCATCGGAAAACCTGATATTAAGAACCCGAGAGATGTACCAAGTGATACAAAGACGGCCGTTAAAGGTGATATAAACATAGCAATAAAAATTGCCACATGGCTTGCAAGTGTAAATGATGCCGGCTCCATAGTTATTTTAATAGGCGAAATTATCGGAATCACTATTCCTATAGAACAAAGAAGCGCTGAAATAAGCATTGAATTAAGTTTACTGTTTCTCGTCATTTTTCTGTCCCCTCTTCACATTGTCTTGGCAGGTGTCTTGACACCTGTTTGCACAATTATAGTAAATAAAGAACAGCTTGTCAACAAATAATTTTTTATTTATTCCATAATTATTTGTTCATTTTTTAGAGCTTCAATAATCCTTTTCTTTTCGTTTTCACTGCTGCATTTGATTTTGTGAATATGGATTCCGTCTGTCAGCTTCATCAACGGCTGTGCCACATTGCTTCTGATTTTTTTCAAAAACATATCCGCCTCATATCTCGAGGAAATACGAAGTTCACCTGATATCTGACCGTATATGGGATGCTCCACTGTTACGTCATATGCCGTTCCGCCGTTGTCAACGATTGCGTAAAGCTCCTTTTCCATATTTCCGATATCATGGCTGCATGCAACAGTAAAACATATTTGACTTTCTTTTTCAGAATCAAATATATACCCACGCGGAGTTGCGGAAATCTTCAGTCCCGCAGCTCGCATCAAAGCAATATCGCCTACGATTACCTGGCGGCTTACGGAAAACTCCTTAGCCAATGCAGTTGCCGTTATGGGTTCATTGCTTCTTTGTAATATTAATTCTATGTTTTCTCTTCGTTTATCTGAAGTCATACTATCTCCATTTTTTTATATAAAAAAATCGGAGTGAAAGGATTTGAACCTTCGGCCTCATGGTCCCGAACCATGCGCGATACCAAGCTTCGCTACACCCCGACAACAATATTATTATAGCACTTTTTTAATGCTTGTCAATGCTTAATACCTGAAACACATTATTTAAATCTCTCATATCATAATAATAAATTATATGTGGCATGTTAAATATTGATTCTTTTTTGTGGGAGGATTAAAATGTATATTAAAAATAAACCTTATTTTCTTAAAAACAATATGAACGATGTTAAAATCAAGGAGCTTGAAGACAGTAATCAGGACGAACACGGATATTTGAATATCAATATTTTCAGGTATGTTACCAGAACCCCTATAGAGGGAGCAATAGTCAGGGTTTCAAAAATAGCCCTGACCGGTCTGTACAAAGAAAACGGATCAGGGACTTATTTATACACCAGCAAATCAGGCCAGGATGGTAATGTTCCGGTTTTTAAGCTTTCTGTGCTGAATTCAGAAGACGAACATTATATTGTATCAGTCCAGGCTTACGATTATCACAATGCCTATTTAATTGATATTCCCATATATCCCGATGTGACGACTACTTATGATATGTATTTGAGGCACTATTCTATCGGCAGTGACCCTGATTACGAATTTATCATGCAGCCTCAAATAATACGTTAATAATCAGGTTCCGCAAAAAGTTTTATAGGGGCAAGCTGCAGCCGGAGGAAGCTTTTTATATTCTTCGTATTCGTTATTGTCTGAATATGGATTTGAAAGAGCATTCAGCAGCTTCTTCATCACACTGTAATTTTCATTGCTCTGAGCTTCCTTTAACGCATGCTCCACAAGGTAATTACGGGGTATAATCGACGGATTGGCATTTCTCATAAGCTGCTTTGTTTCCTCTTTAGTTTTCTGCTGCTTTAACAATCTCGCCTGCCACATATTGTACCAGTCTATAAATTCAGAATTACCGTGCAGTACAATATCCTCTAATTTATTTTCTGTCAGAGCATTAAAGGTATGCGTATAATCGGCTTCATACCTGTACATTAAATCAAGGAGTCTGTCTATAAGGGGCAAATCATTATGCTCGTCATTAAACAGCCCTATCTTTCTCCTCATTCCTTCGTAATAATTTTTATTGAACAGTGTGTCAAACTCAGAAACAGCATCCTGAGCCATTTTAACAGCTGTTTCTTCGTCGTCGTGAAGTATGGGAAGCAGAGCCTCAGCTAATCTTGATAGATTCCACTGGGCTATTTGTGGCTGATTTTTATACGCATATCTGCCGTATGTATCAATTGAGCTGAAAACAGTATCCGGATTATATGTATCCATGAAGGCACAGGGTCCATAATCTATAGTTTCGCCGCTCACAGCCATATTGTCGGTATTCATGACACCATGAATAAACCCGACTAATTGCCATTCCGATATAAGAGATGCTTGTCTTTTGATTATTTCATCCAAAAGAAGGAGATATTTGTCCTTATCATTTTTAATATATGAGAAATGTCTGTTTATTGTATAGTCTGCCAATGCTCTTAAATCCTCTGTGCTGCCCCAGTTTGCCGCATATTGAAATGTTCCCACTCTTATATGACTGGATGCAACTCTGGTTAATACTGCACCTTTAAGTACAGTTTCGCGATACACAGGCTCTCCTGTTCCTGTAACGGCCAATGACCTTGTGGTCGGAATTTTTAACGAATGCATGGCTTCACTTACAATGTATTCTCTGAGCATGGGACCTATTGCAGCTCTTCCGTCTCCTCCTCTTGAAAACGACGTTCTCCCCGAGCCCTTAAGCTGTATATCAAAACGCTTATTGTCAGGGGTAACTTGTTCTCCCAATAATACTGCCCTTCCGTCACCCAGCATTGTGAAATGTGCAAACTGATGACCTGCGTATGCCTGAGCAATCGGAACGGAACCCTCTAAAGCAGAATTGCCTGCAAGTACTTTAGCTCCCTCCCCGCTGTTGAGCTCTTCTGCATTCAATCCCAACATTTCAGCCAAATCATCATTAAAAGCTATCATATATGGTGAACGAACAGGTGTAGGATTAATACTTTTATAAAAAATTTCAGGCAGGCGCGAATAGCTGTTATCCAAATTCCAGCCTGTTTTAACTTTCAGTTCTCTGTCTGACATTTTGTCTCCTTTCTTATTTGAAAATTTAGGGCATAAACAGTCTCATTCACCAATTTATCTGCTCCTTACGTCGCATAAATTGGGAATTCGGTGTATTTGACCTACCGCCATTTTTCTCTCCCTTCGGTCGTAAAAATGGGGTTAGGGCATAAATAAAAGCAGAATTAGTTTCTGCTTTTTTCTTATAATTATTTACCTATTCCGTTTTCACGGGCATAATAAAATAAATATTGCTGAGCATATCCCGAAAGCTTGCCGAATTTGTCTTCTGCAAATTTTTGTATATCCGCGTCCTTTGTACTTTTATCCACATAAAGTGTCTGCATTACTCTTCTTACCCACACATCCACAGGAAAGGTATCGAACTGCTTCATTGAAAATAACAATATACAATTTGCAACCTTATCTCCTATTCCGTTATAGGTTTTTAAATAATTGAGTCCCTCATTGTAGGAGGTGTTTTTAATGTTATAAATAACATCCTTTTCCTTTAAAAATCTTTGAGCAGCTTCCTTTATCCTCGGGGCCCTGAAACCTGCCTTGCATTCTAAAATTTTATCTACAGGTGCCATCGATAATTTTTCTGCTGTCGGAAAGCTGTAATAATCCCTGCCCTTGTAGCTGCATATATGGTTGCCGAATGTTGCGCTCAGATTTTCTATAACCTTTTTAATCATCGGAATACGGTTATTTGCCGATATCATAAAGGATATCATTGTTTCCCATTCGTCCTGATCTAAAATTCTGATTCCATAGCCGAATTCAATGGCTGTATTCATTGTTTCGTCCGTATTGACTTTTCTTTTAATCTCGGTGTAATCGGTATTAAAATCAAAATAATCCTTTATTACAGCTTCGTAATCATCCGGTGATACATTGCTGAATGTAACGGAGGATTCATTTTGCTTTACATTTATAACCCTGTCCTTAACAACTCCCGTATACGAGCCGTCATCTTCTTTATTCCATCTGAATGCCTGTCCGCAATCAAATATGTGTGTTGTGTTAAAATCCTTTACGTTTTCGATAATAATTTTATTATCTTTTTCTGTTATATTCATATTCACCTCTGAAAATCTTCCATAAAGCTTCCCTGACCGTAAGTCTTAGCCTTTTCGAAATATACCTGCGCATCATCTGTCTTATTTTCGGCTTCTAAAATTTTACCCATAAAATAGCATCCGAAAGCAACCCTGTAATCATTTTTTGATATATCAATCATATCCATAAAAAATTCCCTGCATTCCGAGAAATTACCGTTGTAGAAATCCGATACTGCATACGTCAGTTTTATTGTTACTGTGCTGTAATCCTTTTTACCGTATAAGTCCAGCGTTTCTCTTGCCTGCACCATAGACTGATTTGCTTTTTCAACATCTCCGTTAAAATACATGGACAGCAGCAAATTATGATAATATACGGCCTGCCAGTTTGACGGTATTTTCTTTACCCTATTGTTTAATATATCCACAACCTCTTCAAATCTGCCTGCATATAAGAGTCCCGTTGTTTTTTGAATATAATTGATGGATGTTTCTCTCTCAGATTGAACCTTCAATAAGAGCTTATCAACCTCATCAATATACTTTTGGGGGCTTTTTTCCTTGTATAACAGTCTGTTAAACAGCTCCACCTGTTTTTCAAGGTTTTTTCTTCTCATTCTTGAATATGCAAACAAAATTATTAAAATTCCTAATATCAGATACATGTTGTCCTCCCATACTATCCGTAAGCTATTTTGTTATTGTCCATACACAAATCGACAATATTATTGTACCACATACGAAGAAAAATAAAAATACAAAAACAAAAAAAGAAGTAAGACTCCGGATACCATAAAGTGAATAACATCCGAAGCCTTACCATATATTATAAAATAAAATTATTCCTCAAACTCCTCTTCCTCTTCATCTTCTTTTTTCCGGTTGTTTTCGGTTTTGATATGTTCAAGCTTTGTAACTGATACTTCGTATGCAGTCTTTGTTTCGTAGTTTTCGTTATCATTTTTTTTCTGATATTTTCTGCTTTGAATTCTGCCCCAGATTTTAATGTGATCTCCCACCTCTAACTTTTCACAGTATCTCGCATTTCTGCCCCACGCGATACATGGAATGTAGTCCGACTTATTATAGGATCTGTTTACTGCAATAAGCATGTCTGTAATTTCTCTGCCAAATGGTGTTGTCCTGAATTTTGTTTCCTTGCACAGATATCCGTTAAGAAAAACCTCATTCGGATGTCTTATGAGCTCCTCAAGTTCTTCATCCTCAGGTAGTATAATGTCCCTCACAAACACTCTGAGAAGCAATTTGTTGCTTGTATCTTCATATCTATTATAAGATCTGAATTGACCGTCAATAACTATATCCTTCCCAATATTCATATCAATGTCATTTATTAATCTTTCGGATATTATAACAGGCAGCAAATCCCTGGTGTCGCTTAATCTTGGTACTTCCATAATAAATTCGTAAAATTTTTCTCCAAATACTTCATGACTGAAATCCAGTTTACTGTTTATTTTACCAACAATCCTTATATAGTTTGACTGCATCTGTTTATCGTTCATATTTGTTTCTTCCCCCTATAATTTGTCTTATATATACCATGTTATTCAAGGGTTGTCATTATATTCATTATTTTATTAAAAATTATACAAGCTTTTGTCTTTAAATTTGTTGAAGTTTATTTTCATATGTTATATAATAATTTGACATAATTTTGGTATATAAATGTAATAAATGAAAGGAAAATAAAATGAAATTAGGTATAGTTGGACTTCCGAATGTAGGAAAAAGTACATTATTTAACGCCATAACTTCGGCCGGAGCTGAATCGGCAAATTATCCGTTTTGTACGATAGAACCAAACGTGGGAGTTGTTGAGGTTCCCGATAAAAGATTAGATTTTTTAACTAAAATGAGCAATTCAGGAAAAACGGTTCCTGCAGTAATAGAATTTTTTGATATCGCCGGTCTTGTAAAGGGTGCCAGCAAGGGTGAAGGACTCGGCAATAAATTTTTATCACACATCCGGGAGGTTGAATCTGTCGTACACGTTGTCAGATGCTTTGAAGATGAAAATGTAATACACGTCGAAAGCAGCGTGGATCCTAAGAGGGATATAGAAATTATTGAGCTTGAGCTTGTTCTTGCTGATTTGGAGGTTATGACCAAGAGATTGGAGCGATTAACCAAAATGGTTAAGAATGATAAATCATTGCAGGCTGAGCTTGAACTTGTGCAAAAGCTTGTATCTGCTCTGGAAAGCGAAAAGCAGGCAAGATTTCTGGATTACACCGAAGAGGAATTGAAACTTCTCAAAACATTCAATTTAATTACCGCAAAGCCGGTTTTATATGTGGCAAATGTTGATGAGGATTATATCACCGACCCGGATTCAAACAAATATGTGGATGAAGTAAAAAAACATGCTGCTCAGGATAACTCCGAGGTAATTGTAATCTGCGGAAAAATCGAAGAAGAAATATCCACTCTTGAGGATGATGAAAAAAATGAGTTCCTCCACGAGATGGGACTTGAAGAATCAGGACTCGATAAGCTCATAAGAGTAAGCTATCACCTGTTGGGATTAATAAGCTTCTTTACAACGGGACCTATGGAATCAAAGGCATGGACCATCGTAAAGGGTACAAAGGCTCCTCAGGCTGCGGGAAAAATACACACCGATATCGAAAGAGGCTTCATCCGTGCAGAGGTTACAAGCTACAACGATGTCGTTGAATGCGGTTCAATGAACGCCGCAAAGGAAAAAGGTCTCATGCGCCTCGAGGGCAAGGAATATGTTATGGAAGACGGAGATATAGTTCTTTTTAGATTTAACGTATAAATCATAAGCTGCTGTCGGCAATTGCTGCGGCAGCTTTATTTTATGACAAATTATACGAAATTATGACAAATTTAAAGAAAACGTTGACACTCCTACCGTAATAGTATATAATAATTAATAATAATTGAATAGCAAACGGTCAAAGCCATAACAGTGAAAACTTTATGAGCGGAATAAGTCATCTAAGTCATTTGATATGATGATCTTATGTGAGATTAGGTTGTCAGGGTGGATAGCCATTGGTTATCCTTTTTTTGTACCGATAGTTAATATGGGTAACCATTGTGGTTATCCTTTTTTAATGGTACCCACATACTGGCTGCCTTTTTATATTGTTAATCTCACCTTAAGATTTTATTTCAAATGAAAGGAGATGACTGTTATGTTAAAGTTATTTATAATACCTATAGTCTTCATGGCAGTAGCTTATTTTACAGCACCATTGATAGAACCTAAACTTGAAGGTGCCGCAACTTTCTACTTAGTAGCCATTGGGGCAGGTCTTGGTGTAATGTTCAATCAATTTATATTTCCGCCAAAACACAAAACAAAAAATGATAATAAATGAATTAAATAAAACAGGAGTGGTTTATAAATCAACCGCCCCTGTTTTTGTATTATTAACTATGAATATGTTTGAGCATTTTATAAAAATTAATATCTCTTCTCTCCATTGCGGCTTCGCCCTTACCGTCGGAATAATCATACCAGCCTTTGCCTGATTTTACTCCAAGGGTATTGTTGTCCATCAATTCCTGCTGCAGTCTTGTGGGTTCTTTGACATCACTTAATTCATTGAACAGATAGGATGAAATGTAATAAAACGTATCAAGTCCTCCCAAGTCTGCCGTTTCAAACGGACCCAAGACAGGATATCTGAATCCCGGACCGAACTTCATTGCTCTGTCCACATCTTCGACGGTTGCAATTCCTTCTTCGACAATTTTAAGAGCTTCTCTGTATACTGCAAATTGAATTCTGTTTCCTATAAAGCCGTTCACATCTTTTAATACCACCACCGGCTGCTTACCGATTTTTTCTATAAGCTCCTTTAAAGTACTTATTGTATCATCCGATGTTTCTTCGGTCTTAATTAATTCTATCAGAGGAATTATATGGGGTGGATTCCACCAGTGCATACCTATGAATCTTTTTTTATTGTTCAGCTTGCTGCATATGGCATTTATGCTCAGACCCGAAGTATTGGTAGCAAAAATACAATCCTCTCTCGCTATTTGCTCTAAGTCCTTCCAGTAATCCTGTTTTATATCCAGCTTTTCTATAATTGCCTCAATAATCAAATCCGCATCCCTGAATTCGCTTTTATCGGTTGTAAAGGAAATATTTTTCAGAGATTCCTGTGCCTGGTCTTCTGTTAAAAGCTCTTCATTCATCAGGGTCTTCTGGTTAAGTAATATAATTCTTTTTGTATTTTCCAGATATTTTTCATCAATATCTGCTACGACCACCTTAAAGCCGTGCTGTGCTAAAATCTGGGCGATACCTGAACCCATGGTTCCTCCGCCCGCAACACCTATAATTTTTATATTTTCAACATTCATTTAAATGTCCATTTGCTTTAAATTTTCGGATATTATGAGTGTAGCCCCCGTAGCGGACTGAATGTCTTCAACTGAAAACTCAGGATTTATTTCCTTCAAAACAATGCCCTTATCCGTAATTTCCATAACGCCCATTTCGGTTATTATTAAATCAACCGCATTTACGGCAGTAAGAGGAAGCGTGCATTCCTTGAGTATTTTATGATTTCCCTTAGCAGTGTGAGTCATAGCAACTATAACCTTTTTAGCACCTGTAACCAGATCCATGGCACCGCCCATTCCGGGAACCATTTTTCCGGGAACCATCCAGTTCGCAAGGTTTCCCTTTTCGTCAACCTCCAATGCTCCGAGAACTGTGGCATCTACGTGACCACCTCTTATAATCAGGAATGATTCTGCACTGTCAAAAAAAGCTCCTCCCGGATTTATGGTTACATTGATACCGCCTGCATTAACTAAGTAACAATCCTCTTCTCCCTCTGCAGGAGCGGGTCCCATTCCTAAAAATCCATTTTCAGACTGTAATGTGATTTCAATTCCTTCAGGTATGTAGTTTGATACCAGTGTAGGCAGACCAATGCCTAAATTTACAACATCACCGTCTTTTAATTCCTTTGCAACTCTTCTTGCTATTAATTGTTTTTCATCCATTAATTACTACCTCCCACATTTACTATATAATCAACAAAAATTCCGGGAGTCATAACGTCGTCCGGATCAATTCCTCCAACCTCAACTACTTCATCAGCTTCAACTATAACTATATCTGCAGCCGTAGCCATTAGAGGATTAAAATTCCTTGTAGCCTTTGCATATCTTACATTACCTTTTTTATCAACCTTTGCACCCACTATGATTGCCAGGTCAGCCTTTAAAGGCTTTTCCAACAGATAATCCCTGCCGTCAACATTTATTATGTCCTTGCCCTCAGCCACAATAGTTCCCAAGCCTGTCGGAGTTAAAATACCGCCAAGTCCTGCTCCTGCCGCACGTATTCTTTCAGCCAGCGTACCCTGCGGAACCAATTCCACCTGCATCTCACCCGAGTTCATCTGATTTCCTGTTTCCTTGTTGGTACCTACGTGAGAAGCAATCAATCTTTTAACCTGCTTGTTTACAATTAGCTTGCCTATTCCTATTTCAGGAAATGAAGTATCATTTGCAATTAATGTAAGATCCTTTACACCCTTTTCAACCAATGCATCAACTATATGAAACGGATTCCTGCAACCCAAAAATCCTCCTATCATTATAGTCATACCGTCATGTACCATATCAACCGCTTGTTCTATGGTAATTATTTTGTTTTTCAATATAAAATCCTCCCATCTCTTAATAATTTTCTGTTATTCCGTCCTGCCAATTTGGCACTGTCACTAATACTAAAAGCAATTATTGTGCCAATTATTCAGCAATTTGTAATTTAATGAAAAATTAGTATTTTTCAATAGTATTAGTAATCTCTGAAACATGTATGCAATATATAAAAGCAGGAAGGTGTAGAAAATTTTATACACTTTCCTGTAATAGCATCTGTTTTTCCATTATTTTGTTTATAACATGCGGAATTTATCCGTGTAGAAATATTTCTACACAAAATCTTAATGTAGAAATATTTCTACATAATATTTTTAATATCTATTCCGTAGCCTGCAAGCTTTTTATACAGTGCCGTCCTGTGTATACCCAATATTTTCGCTGCGTCGGTTCTGTTTCCCTTTGCTTCCTTCAGAGCCGCCATTATAGCTTTTATCTCTGTCTTTGCCACACTTTCCTTTAAATATTTATTTTCTCCTTCAGCCTCGTTGAACATTAATTTTTCGCTGATATAGTCCGGCAAATCCTGTAGTGTTATCAGATTGCCGGTTGAAATATTAGCCGCACGCTCCAGGACATTTCTTAGTTCTCTCACGTTACCCGGCCAGTCATATAGCTTTAATGCCAACATAGTTTTTTCCGAAGCCTTTTTTGAATTAAAGCCGGTATCCAGCTGCTTGTTCAGTATATCCTCACACAACAGCTCTATATCGTCATTTCGTTCTCTCAGCGGAGGAATTTTTATTTCCACAACGTTCAGCCTGTAATACAAATCCTGCCTGAATTTATTCTGCTCCACCAATTTATTTAAATCCTCATTGGTGCAGGCTATAACCTTTATATCAATTTTTATCGACTCATTTCCGCCTATTCTTTCAAACTCTCTTTCTTCAAGCACTCTCAGAAGCTTTGCCTGCATGCTGAAGGGCAGTGAGCTTATTTCATCAAGCAGCACCGTTCCGCCGTTTGCAAGCTCTAACTTTCCTATTTTGCCTTCTTTTTTCGCACCGGTAAATGCTCCCGACTCGTAACCGAACAGTTCTGATTCCAAAAGCTCATGCGGTATTGCCGCACAGTTTATTCTTATAAACGGAGCATTTTTTCTTATGCTTGCATAATGAATTGCATGAGCAAAATATTCCTTGCCTGTACCGCTTTCACCCTCTATCAGAATCGTCGAGGATGAATTTGCCGCTTTTAAAGCAATGTTTTTAAGCTCCAGCATTTTCGGATTTCGTGTGATTATGTCATCAAAGTTATAATTTGCACAATACATTCTGCCTAACTCTTTTTTATATATGTTAACCGTATCCTCAAGTGTCTTTATTTTGCTTGCTAATTCCTTAACCTCTTTTATATCCTTAAAGAGTATAGTTCCCACAGCCCCTATTACTTTTCCGTTTTTGATTATAGGGGTCCTGCTTGCAATCATGTCGTGTCCTTGTATCCTCTGAATGTCATAAAGCTCCTTCTGACCTGTCTTTACGACTATATGAAGTCGGGTATTTTCTATTACTTCATCCACAGGCTTGCCAAGCACATCCTCTTCCCGGATACCCAAAAGCTGTTCATAATTCCATTTAGCTATTTTACCGTCGCTGTCAACTAGCACAATTCCCTGATATGCATTGTCCAGAATATCCTTCATGCTGTTAATACCCTGTCTGAGCTCCTCAATTTCAAATTCATTCATAATAATCACCTTTTATTTTTCCATAACATAAATAGAGTGTAGCCATTATACTACACTCCGAAGATGATTTCCAGTAAAAAATCCTGATTATATTTAATTAAAACAAGATATCCTTTGATCCTGCAGATGACCTTGCAACAAGGCGGCCTTTATTGTATGAGTACAACACAGGTGAATTATAATTCAAAGCATCGTAATAATTTTTTGCATCCAATACGATAAAGCTTGCCGGATTACCCGCCTTGATACCGTATGAATCTCCGAGGTATAAAGTCTTTGCGGCATTTGTAGATACGAACTGGTATGAATTCATTATATCCTCATATCCCATCATCTGACATACATGAAGCCCCATGAACACCACATCGCGCATATTGCCGTTTCCCAGCGGATACCAGGGGTCGAAGATATCGTCATGTCCAAATGAAACATTTATTCCCTCTGACTTCAACTCCTTGACACGTGTAACTCCACGTCGCTTCGGATATGTATCCATACGTCCCTGCAGATGTGTATTCACAAGTGGGTTAGAAACAAAATTTATGCGGCTCATTTTTAAAAGGCGCATCAGGCGAACAACATATGCGTTGTTGTATGAGTGCATGGCGGTAGTATGACTTGCCGTCACACGGTCAAACATCTGCATCTCATAAGCTCTGGCTGCCAATGTTTCAAGACCTCTGGATGCTTCATCATCAATTTCATCACAGTGCACATCAACCAATTTATCGTACTTTGCTGCAAGCTCCATTGCAAAATTAAGTGAATCCACACTGTATTCCCTTGTAAATTCAAAATGCGGGATTGCTCCAACGGCATCAGCACCCATACGAACGGCATTTTCCATAAGCTCCTTGCCATTGGGATAGCTGAGTATTCCCTCCTGCGGAAATGCCACTACCTGTATTGTCATGAAGTCCTTCAATTCGTCCCGAAGCTCAATCATGGCCTCCATAGCTGTGAGCTTTGGATCAGTAACATCTACGTGCGTTCGCACATACTGAACTCCATTTGCCGCCTGCATACGTACGGCTCTGTTCACACGTTCCTTTACATCTGATTTAGATAGTTTATCCTTACGCTTACTCCAGCATTCAATACCTTCAAATAATGTTCCCGAAAGATTCCATACCGGCTCTCCCGCCGTCAGGCATGTATCGAGATGCACATGGGATTCTATAAACGGTGGAAGTGCCAGCTTCCCACCCATATCAACTACTTCTTCGCCGGGCTGAGCCGAAAGCTCACCTGAAATCTCTGCAAATACACCGTCCGAAATACGAATATGAGATAGTTCCTGTGAATTTTCAATATATACATTTTTTATAAGCATAAAATCACCCTTCAATGGTTATTTTTTTTAATCGTTTTTGCAATACAAGCTCGGCAAACAGGAAACATGCGCAGGCAGCAGCCATAGCGTTGATTGCGGCAATGCCGAACGGAATAAAGTTGCCTGCAAGTGCTCCTGCCGCTACGCCAATTATGGAGCCAAAGTTGTAATTTCTCTCTACAGCAGATTTTTCAAAGTAATTTGCTCTGTGCATATAAAAGTCAAGAGCAATTATGGCACCGATAGGAGGCAATGTAGCATTAAGAAATGACAGCCATCCAATAAAATTGTTGTACAGCCAGATTGCGGTAACAGTACCGATTAAGCCTGCTATCAGAACCATAGGGCGCTTTTTGAATTTAGTGATATTTGAAAGACCAAGACCGGATGTATACAAGGCATTGTCATTGGTAGTCCATATATTTGCACCAAGCACCAACAATGCAGGTATAGCAAGTCCCTGAGCAATTAAAACATAAAATATGTCATCCTTTCCGGTGAATGCTCCACCCACAGCTCCAAAAGCAAACATGAGTGTGTTTCCGAGGAAAAACGCAATAACAGTAGTTATAACAGCTATTTTATTTGATTTTGCAAAACGTATGAAATTAGGAGTTGCCGTACCACCGCTGATGAATGAGCCGATAACCATACCCACACCTGTGAAAATGGATATTGATCCGCTTTCCTTTGAAAAAACGGCTGACAAGCCACCACCTGCTGCCGTTGCTGTTATCATTGAATAAATTCCAAGAACAGCAATCAACGGAACAGCAATATAACTTATTACTTCAAGTCCCTTTATTCCAAAGTAAGCGGAAGCAGTCATACACGCACCGGCAATTATTACTAAAATAACGGGATTTACAGAAAGAAGTTCAGATGCGGGAATTGCAAACATGGCTACGCCTACACCAAACCATCCAAGCTGTGTAAAGCTGATCAGAGCGGAAGGTATGTAAGAACCGTATTTCCCGAAAGAATGCTGAGCAAGAAGATCAAGGCTTAAGCCTGTGCTGCTTCCTATATATGCAAGTACCCCTGTATATGCTGCTAAAATGACACCTCCGATCAGAAGCGTCCAGATAAAATCAGTCAAATTCAGTCCATTACCTAATTTAGCTCCAACGCTCATGCTTGCTGAGAAGAATGTAAAGCCAAGCATAATAAAAAACATAGGCCAGAATCCTTTGCGTGCACTTACGGGCACTCTCTCCAGTGAATAGTCCGTGTCAATGTGTTGATTAATTTTCTTTGCCATAATTTTTGCTCCTTTTCTCATGTTTTTATTTGTTTAACAAATGGCACAGAAAACTCAATATGAAATGCTATATATTCACAGCCAAAATAAAAAATCCTGCTGACCGCAAGATTTAAAGGCATAAAAACTAACCATGAATATATACAATCTTGCCGGCATCTCTGTACCGAGTTTAAAGATTTTTGTTAAATGAAATGTTATCATATTTAATGTTATATGTCAAACGTAAATTTTCAACTTGTACACTTAAAAAGCTAATTTTACACAAGTTATTTTTACTATTTTTTGTCGTAATCATCTAAAAAGCTGTATCTTTCCTCACCCATCCTGTAGCCGATTACAGTTTCCAAGTTCACAC
>JAFACY010000112.1 GCA_023425285.1 Bacillota bacterium | reverse complement strand
TCTGTTCCGATTTCCTTTATTATGCCGTTGTCTGTTAGCAGGCTTTCCTGAAAATTTCCCTTGTCCACGTATATTTTAGCATTTTTAAAAATTATCCTCATTGCAAACTCCCCATCCTACATAGTATGTATGTATTATATCATAAATTAAAAAAATATGCTTTAAATAATAAAAGGAGGGTATATTAAGTACAAATAATTTTTTAAAATAGGAGGAACTTATGTTATATGATTTTGTCGTAAAGGATGCAGAATATAAAGATGTATCTTTATCAGATTATAAAGGAAAAGTATTATTGATAGTTAACGGAGCTACAGGATGCGGCTTCACTCCTCAGTATGACGGATTGCAAAAGCTGTATGATAAATTTCAGCCTGAAGGATTTGAAATATTGGATTTCCCCAGCAATCAATTTTTAGAGCAGGCACCTGGAACTAATGAGGAAATAGTTGGTTTTTGCAAATTGAACTTTGGTGTTGCATTCAAGCAATTTTCTAAAATAGATGTAAACGGAGAAAATGAAGAGCCTCTGTATAAATATCTGAAAACTCAGGCAGAGGAATACAGAAACAAGGAAACTGTGGAGTTATATGAAAAGTTAAAGCAATACACACCGGGTCTGGAGCCAAATGATATCAGATGGAATTTCACTAAGTTTTTGGTTGATAAAGGCGGCAATATAGTGGCAAGATTTGCTCCGAACGTTACACCCGAAGAAATTGAACAGCATATAATCAAGCTGCTTAGAGATGATGAGATTGAAATAATATGTCATCCTGATTTTTCAAACGGATGCTTATAAGAAACAATAGCTGAACAATTGGAGAACGATAGATAAAAACAAGGGATGCGAAAGCATCCCTTTAACAATTGTTCTCCTATCGTTCCTCTATTATTATACTTCCTTCCGACAAGGTTATAATTTTATCTGCTATTTCATCCGCAAAGGCATTGTCGTGAGTTACTATTATTATGGCAATTCCCGTTTTGGACAAATCGCGTATAATTTTTGATATCTGATCCCTTGTACTTTCATCCAGGGCTGAGGTTGGTTCGTCAAAGCAAAGTATGGAAGGATTCAGCATACATGCTCTGGCAATGGCAACTCTTTGCTTCTGACCGCCGGACAGCTGGTATGGATAGGAGTCTTCCTTACCGCTGAGCTCTAATTGGGTTAACAATTCCTTGGCACGCTGTATAATTTTATCCCTGCTGTCTTTTTTCAGGAAAAGAGGTGCTTCCATGAGATTTTCAATTACGCTCATGTGAGGAAAGAGATTGAAGCTCTGAAAAACCAGACCGATTTCCTGTCTTATGCGCAGCAGATCATCTTTTGAAGCAAATTTAACCGTATTGCCTTCTTCCCTGCACAGGTACATATCATTGATTTTTATGGAGCCCTTGTCAGGAAACTCTAAATTATTGATGCATCTCAGCAGTGTTGTTTTTCCTTCCCCGGATTTACCTCGGATACATGCTATTTCACCCTTGTTTACAGAAAAGGAAATATTATCAAACACTGTTTCTTTGTTGAAGCGCTTGCTTAGATTATTTACTTGTAATACCATAATATCTCCTATCTGTAGTAGTCGAATTTTTTTTCAACTCTGCTCAGCAGCTTGGTAAGTACCGCTATCAGCAGCAGGTATACTATCCCTATATATATGTAGGGACTGAAGGTGGAGTATGCATTTGATACGGATTTAGCTGCCTTCAGGACATCGGATGCTCCCAGTATATACACCAATGATGTGTCCTTCACCAAGGTAATAACTTCATTGCCCACAGAGGGCAGGACGTTCTTTATAACCTGAGGCAGTATAATTTTTACAAATGTGTGTACCTTGCTCAGTGCCAGTACCTGTGCAGCTTCAAACTGCCCCACATCTATGGAATTGATTCCGCCTCTGAAAATTTCTGCGAAGTACGCCGTGTAATTCAGTATGAAGGCAGTATAAATTGCCTGGCTTCTGCTCAATGCAAACCCGATGTAAGGAACATAAAAGAAACCAAAGAATATAAACATAAGCTGCAATAAAAGCGGAGTTCCCCTCATTACATAAATGTAAGCTCCTGTTAAATTCGATATTAACTTATTGTTGGACAATCTCATCCTTGCAACGATAACCGACAGGGGAAGAGAAACTGCCAGGGTTATAACAAACACCGTCAGGGTAGTCTCCAATCCGCTTAAAGTCATTGGTACAAGCATTTCCAGAACTTTAGATTCCATATTTCCTCACAGACCTTTCAATTAATTTTCAGAAAACCATTTTGCATATATTGTTTCGTAGGTTCCGTCCTTGTCCATGTCTTCAAAAGCCTTGTTGATACTATTCAGCAATTCAGTGTCTGCCTTTCTTACACCCACAGCATATTCTTCATCACCGAAATTTTCTTCAAGAACCTTGTACTTTTCCTGACCGTTTTGCTTCATATAGTATCTTGCCAGAACCTCATCAACTACGATTGCACTTGACCTGCCTGCCTCAAGATCCATGAACGCTTCATTATTTGTTGAAAATTCAACCACTTCATTTACAGATGCCACAAAATCGGGTTCTGCATTAACTGCATCCAATGCGCTTGATTCCGCCTGAACAGCAACATTTTTTCCTGCCAGATCAGCCTTTGTGTTCACTTCCGAGTTTGCGAGAGTAACTATAATCTGGCTGTTTTCCAGATAGGTTGTCGAAAAGTTTACTTTTTCTTTTCGTGAATCGGTAACGGTGTAGCCGTTCCATATCAAGTCAATATTGCCTGAGTTCAATTCTGTTTCCTTCATAGTCCAGTCAATAGGCTGGAACTCCATTGTTACATCCATTCTTTTTGCAACCTCGTTTGCCAGGTCGATATCAAAGCCAATGAGCTCTCCCTTTTCATCCCTGAATCCCATGGGTGCAAATGTATCATCCAGACCCATAACTAATTTTTGCTTTTCGGGCTGATTTCCATTACCTGCCGGTTGTTCTCCGTTTGCGCATCCTACGGCTAAAGCTGCTATAAGTGCAATTAATGCTATTAATCTGAATGTTTTAAATATTGTTTTCATTTTTTTCTCCTTTTGATTTTAATATAATTAAAAAACTCCCGTCATCTAAGCTTCCTTAGAGGACGAGAGTATTAATCACGTGGTTCCACCTCTTTTTATTGATGCCTCACGACATCAAACTCATAAAGTACTGTCATACTTTTGCACTGTAACGGGTGCGAGAATCCGAATTGGACTACTTCCCTGCGGGGTTCATCAATCAGCTCAAAGATGTGTTCAATATAGATTTTTTATGCATTTTCACCAACCATGCACTCTCTGAAAAGAAATCATATACCTACTATTTCTCGTCATAGCCTGTGTTTAATCTTGACTTTTACATAAGATACCACATATAAATTGTTTTGTAAAGAATTTTTTTAAAAATTTTTTCTATTTGCGCTTACAGCATAAGTGACCGACACCAAATCAGAAGATTTGGGTCGTCTACTTATATACATCCTCAAAATCCGGATGCTTTTCAAACCAGTCAACTGCATAAGAGCAGGTTGCCGTTGCTTTTTTATTGCTTTTTCTCAAATCTAAGGCTAAGGCAGTCATAAGCTTATCTGCAACACCCTGACCTCTCAGAGAACGATCGACATATGTATGATTTACGTTAACCTTATCGCC
This sequence comes from Bacillota bacterium, assembly GCA_023425285.1. Taxonomy (GTDB): domain Bacteria; phylum Bacillota; class Clostridia; order Tissierellales; family Sedimentibacteraceae; genus Sedimentibacter. The sequence goes on along the minus strand of JAFACY010000112.1, from coordinate 2,323 downwards.
TGACACCTCTGGGAATGTAACCTCAGCTATACAATTACCATCTTCATTTTCAATATAGATTCTGTTTTTTTCATGTTTAAAATCCATAGTACCTCCAGCTTGCACATTAAAATTTTTGATACAATATAAGTAAACAATACATTAAATATTATATGATGTCAATAAATCTGTAATACATGTTTATTGTCAATTAATAAGGGTATTAAAAAATTAAATGTAAAATATTAAACAATGTAACAAATGTTACAGAAATTAATGAACATATACTTTAATATGGTTGTAAAGGACAGATAAATTTTAAAATTAAAATATAATATAATTAAATTTTGGAGGAAGTTAATGAGTAATCAAATGTTTTGTTATCAATGTCAGGAGACGGCTGGCTGTACAGGCTGTACCAAGGTAGGCGTTTGCGGTAAATCACCTGAAACATCAAACTTACAGGATTTATTGATTTATGCATCCAAGGGATTGTCTGAAGTAACATCAAAATTAAGAAAAGAAGGCAAGGAAGTTCCGTCAGACGTTGATCATTTAGTAACTCTGAACCTGTTTACAACTATAACAAATGCAAACTTTGACGACAGCGTGTTTAACGACAGAATCAAAATGACATTAAAGGTTAAGAATGACCTGGTAAATAAATTGGATAATGGTACAGGCTTATCAGAAGCAGCTTTATGGACTGCGGATACAGAAGCAGAATTTGAAGCTAAAGCAAATTTATCTGAGGTAGGCGTGCTCGCAACAGAAAACGAAGACGTGAGAAGCTTGAGAGAGCTTATAACTTACGGACTTAAGGGTATGTCAGCATATATGAAGCATGCAAATGTACTGGGCTATGACGATGCAGACGTAAACACATTCATGCAGGATACACTGGCAAAGCTTTTAGACAACAGCTTGAGCGTAAATGATTTGGTTTCGCTGACATTGGAAACAGGAAAAACCGGAGTATCAGCAATGGCACTTCTTGATAAAGCAAACACAAGCACATACGGAAACCCTGAAATTACAAAAGTAAAATTAGGCGTTGGAACAAATCCCGGCATATTAGTATCCGGACATGATTTGGGAGATTTAGAACAGTTGCTGAAGCAAACAGAAGGAACAGGAGTTGATGTTTATACTCACTCTGAAATGCTCCCTGCTCATTACTATCCGCATCTGAAGAAATACAAGAATTTAGTCGGCAACTACGGTAATGCGTGGTGGAAACAAAAAGAAGAATTTGAGTCCTTCAACGGGCCTATATTAATGACAACAAACTGTATAGTGCCTCCGAGAGACAGCTACAAGGACAAATTATTCACAACAGGCTCTGCGGGATATCCGGGCTGCAAGCACATAGCAGGAACCATCGGTTCAGAAAAAGACTTTACTGAAATAATCGAGCTTGCAAAGAAATGCCCTGCACCTACAGAAATTGAAACAGGCGAAATAGTCGGCGGATTTGCTCACGAACAGGTATTTGCATTGGCAGATAAGGTTGTTGATGCGGTTAAATCGGGAGCTATCAAAAAATTCTTCGTTATGGCAGGCTGCGACGGAAGAGCTAAATCAAGAAACTACTATACAGATTTTGCTAAGGCACTTCCTAATGATACGGTTATTTTAACTGCGGGATGCGCTAAATATAAATACAACAAGCTTGAATTAGGCGATATCGGAGGAATTCCGAGAGTACTTGATGCAGGACAATGCAATGACTCATATTCTCTTGCTCTTATTGCTTTAAAATTGAAGGAAGTTTTTGGATTAGAGGATATAAACGAATTGCCTCTTGCATTCAATATCGCCTGGTATGAACAAAAAGCTGTTATAGTATTGCTTGCGCTGCTGTATCTGGGAGTTAAAAATATTCACTTAGGACCGACATTGCCGGCATTCCTTTCGGCAAATGTAGCTGACGTATTGGTTAAAAACTTCGGAATAGCAGGTATAGGAACAGTAGAAGACGATTTGAAAATATTCTTGGGATAAAGATGCCCTGTGAATTAAATATTAAACAATGGAAATGATAAAACAAGTTATTAGTAATAAGGAGGTTATTATGGCACAGGTAATTACAAAGGACATGTATATAGGTGAAATATTGCAAATAAATCCGGGATTCGCTGAAATATTGATGAGTGCAGGAATGCATTGTCTGGGATGCCCTTCATCACAGATGGAATCCATTGAGGATGCTGCAATGGTACATGGATTTAACGTTGATGATTTACTTCAGAAATTGAATGATTTTCAAAATTCTGGACAATAAGCGCAATGACTGACAAGGATGAGCATGATATAATCATGCTCATTATTTTAACAATTGAAA
>JAFACY010000089.1 GCA_023425285.1 Bacillota bacterium | reverse complement strand
GACCATCCCTTTCAAGAGAATTATCCAACATGCAGCAGGAAGGCATCATAGAGGTATATCGTTCCACGGTAAAAATAAAAAATATTGAAAGACTTAAGGAATTGGCTGATTAAAAAATAGGGAAGGGAGTGGCGGTGACCCGGATAAAGCAAAGTCAAAACTTGTCGAAATTGGACAGTTTTTGACTTTGAAGTATAAAACTATTGATTTTTAATTGGCTTTCGTATATCAAGGTTATTGAATTTCATTACATATAATATTTTTTTATTGACAAAGTATAACGCCTATGTTAAAATTAACACAAACTATACAATGTACAGTAAAATTATAAATTGTATAGTTGAATTTATATTATTTATTCTTCTATAGTTGAATATTTAATAACAAAAATATTCGGAGGTGTTAATTTTATGTCATTTAGTGCTATGTTTCAGCCTATTAAAATAGGTAGTGTGGAAGTAAAAAATCGTTTTGTCATGCCTGCCATGGGTACAAATCATGGGAATAATGATGGCAGCCTGTCGCAAGAATCTATTGATTATTATGTTGAAAGAGCAAAAGGGGGATTCGGTCTAGTAACGATAGAAGTAACAGCAGTTGACCCTTTAGGTAAAGCTATTCCTAATGAACCTGGTCTTTGGTGTGATGAACAAATTCCGGATTACAAAAGAATGATCGATGAATGTCATAAATATGGTGCAAAGGTATCGGTCCAGCTGCACCATTGTGGTAGAGAAACCACTCCTGAAAAAATTGGCGGCAATGCTCCAAGGGCAATAACGTCTGAGCCATGTCCGATGTACAGAGCGTTACCGCACGAACTCACAGTGGACGAGATTTACGAATTGATTGAAGAATATGGCGATGCAGCTTTAAGAGCACGGTTGGCAGGTGCTGATTTTGTAGAAGTACACGGAGGGCATTCATACCTGATAGCGCAATTTACATCTGAAATTTCAAATCACAGAGTAGATGAATTTGGTGGAAATTTTGAAAACCGCATGAGATTTGCCAAGCTGGTAATTGAAAATATAAGGCTAAAGGCTGGCAATGATTTGCCTGTAATATACAGAGTAAGCGGGACTGAACCAGTACCTGGAGGAAACACAATGTATGATGCGGCTGCAATAGCAAGCTATGTTGAATCGGTAGGAGTTAATGCCATTCATATTACCTATGGGGTAACCTCCGGCGCATACCAGTGGGTTTTGCCTCCAGCTGCGGTAAAGACGGGTTATACGTTACAAATTGCTGAAGAAGTAAAAAAAGTAGTTTCTATACCAGTTATAAGTGTAGGCAGACATACAGAGCCATATATTGCAGAAAATGCAGTAAAAGCCGGAAAAACAGATTTAGTTGCCTTTGGCAGGCAATCAATGGCTGACGCCTATTTGCCAAACAAGGCTGCGGGCGGAAAGCTTGATGAACTGCTGATCTGTATTGCATGTGAGCAAGGATGTGTAGGTGAAGCTAATAAGGGCTTACCTATAAGATGTTTAGCTAATCCACGAACCGGAAGAGAAGGTTCGACAAAGATTTTAAAGGCGGAAACTCCTAAAAAAGTTATAATTGTCGGCGGTGGTCCTGCAGGGCTAGTAGCATCATGGATATGTGCCGAAAGAGGACATGTTGTTACATGCTATGAAAAAACAAATAAATTGGGAGGGGAATTCAGAATTGCTGCGCATCCTCCAACAAAAGGAAATATTTCATCATTGATAGGGAATTATATTAATCTTGCAAAAAAACATGGAGCAAAGTTCATCATGAATACAGAAGTAACAGGAGATTTAATTTTGGCTGAAAATCCTGATGCCGTAATTCTATGCACAGGAAGCAATCCATTGATTCCCAATATACCCGGCTTGTCAATCTCCAGTAAAATATATGCAGATGGAACACCCGGAAGCAAGCTTAAAGTTGGGCAGATGGCGGGAAAGGATTCTGCTGATAATAAATCCGGAGCGGCAGATGTAGTATTTGGACGAGATATTCTTGACGGCAAGCTTATGGTTGGACAAAAGGTGTTGATTATCGGCGGAGGTTCTGTGGGAAGTGAACTGGCTGATTATGTTGCTACATCTTATAGAGAGGTTACAATTATTGAAATGAGAGATGATATTGCTCTTGATGAAGAACCTGTGCCGCGCATGTTCTTGATGGAAAGGCTTGCTAAACATGGAATCAATATTATTAAAGGCTCAACTGTTAAGAGCTTTATTGAAAGCGGAGTAATTTACACCAAGGATGGTGTTGATTATACTGTTGATGGTTTTGATACAATCGCCTTGGCATTGGGTACAAGGGCAAATAATCCTCTCGAAAACGAAATAAGAGATAAGGTCAATGAAGTTTATGTTGTCGGCGACGCCTTAAAAGCAAGAAAAGCATTGGAAGCTGTAAGAGAAGCTTTTGATGTTGCAATGAATATATGATATTGAACTATCTTTAGATTAAAATATCAATTAAATTTTATAAGGACAATAAGGTTTGATTTTATACTTTTTAATCATACCTTATTGTTTTTTTATATAATAAGAAAGTCCCCATTTCTTGTTATATAAAAAAGAGGTTTGCAATTAAATAATAATTATTGTAAAATAATTGTATTATGTTATGAGGTATATGAATTTATGAGGTATATAAATTAATGAATAGAGAAGAAACTTCAACCAAAATGCAAATAGTAAATAAAGCGGTAGAGTTGTTTAAGGAGTATGGTTTTCAAAATGTATCTGTAAGTACAATTTGTGAATCAGTGGGTATAACCCGCAGTGCTTTTTATTATTACTTTAAAACGAAAGATGAAATTTTTGATTACTATCTTCTTACACCTGAACTATATATTATGGAAAATATAATTCCTGTATTAAAAGCTTCTAATTACCGATCGCAATTTATCATGATTTTTGAATTGTTCTTACAACGAATTGCGGAAGTAGGCCCGGAAATTACAGGCTTTGTTTTTAAAAGGAATATTGATGCCAGTGTACAAAATATAGCTCCACAAGATATCACCATGTGGAAAACATATGTTTCCTTAATAAAAAACGCAAAAGAACTTGGGGAAATAAATAACAAAATGGATGCCGAAAGCATTGTTGAAACAATTATACACTTAATTAACGGAATCGGAATTGTCTGGTGCAATAAAAAAGGTAGTTTTGATTATGTTCAGGAATGCAGACGCAAAATAGAGAATATTATATAAAAACTAACTGATTGCCATGAAAATAGAAGATTCAGAGATTTTTATATCCTACCAATGGGTATTTAATTTTTTTCAATCTTATTCTTTATTCATTCAGATAAAATGCTAGCAAGGTGCTGGATTATAAGGGGATAGGTATTGATAATTCTAAACAAAACGTCCCCATGCCTCTATTTACGATATGCCCATGAAAAGACAGGAATTGATTAAAATTACCAAGAAGTAATGTGAATTATAAACTTCATGAATACACGCTTGCATTATTAGGAAAGAGAGATAAAAATGAAAGAAAAGATAAACACTATATTATTCGACTTAGACGGTACACTGCTTCCTCTTTATCAGGATGCATTCATTAAGAGCTACTTCTCACGCCTTGCGGCAAAAATTCTTCCTTTAGGCTTTGAGAAGGATGTCTTTGTCAAGGCTATTATGGCAGGTATGGATGCCATGATTTACAATGACGGGACGAGAACAAACGCTGAAGCGTTCTGGGACATATTCGAAAAGCTGCTTGATGTAAAGCAGGAGAATATGATGGATATGTTTTTGGATTTCTATACAAATGAGTTCGATGAAGTACAGGAAATTTTAACTGAAAGGGTGAGTCAGAGAGAGCTGATAGACGATCTGAAGTCAAGAGGATACACTCTGGTTCTTGCCACAAACCCTATGTTTCCAATAGAAGCCGTTGCAACAAGACTTGGCTGGATTCAACTTAAACCAGAGGATTTTGCACTTGTTACAACCTTTGACAACTGCAGATACTGCAAACCCAGCGTCGAATATTTTCAGGACATCCTGTCCAGGCTCGGCAGAAAGCCTGAGGAGTGCATAATGATCGGCAACAACACCCTTGAGGACATGATCTGCGAAAAAATAGGCATCACAGCCGGCTTAGTCACCGCCAACCTCGAAAACAAAAACAACTACGACATAAACCAATTCACTCACGGAACAATTGAAGAAGTACTGAAAGCATTACTATAAAAAGACAGAGAGGACGGCTCAAAACCGCCCTCTCTGTCTTTAATAATTTACGATTTACTAAATCATACATTACTTCTAAAAATATGCCATGGGTAGAACTGTTTCATTTGCAAAAAAATTTTCAAAGATATAAATTGTGATATCATTTGATATTGAAGGCAACGGCATTATATGATACAATGAAAAAATAAAAATCATGATTTTTTGGCTTAGGGGAGCGTTTATGAGTATAAAGTTCATACATACATCGGATATACATCTGGACAAGAAATTTGATATAAGAAATTTCAGTTTGAAAGAGCGTGAGAAAAGAAGACAGGAAATATGGGATACCTTTGACGAAATAATCAAGACGGCAAAAAGAGAGGAAATCCGATATCTTTTTATTGCGGGTGATTTAGCCGACATCGAATATATTAATTTTAATACATTGATTAAAGTGTCCCAGAAGTTTAAGGATATTCCTGATACAAGGGTTGTTCTGGCATGCGGAAAAAGCGATCCTTTCAACATAAACAGTCTGTATGAATATATTGAATGGCCTCAGAACGTGTACATCGTTAAAAATACGGAATATGTTGAAAAGCTGAATTTTCCCGAAGACAATTTGTGTGTTCACTCAATGAGCTGGGATAACGGACTGAGCAATAACAAGGCGCAGGCAATTTATGATATTTCTGTGGATGACAATAAAATAAATGTGCTGCTTTTATATTGCGACATCGGCTCGGAAGCAGACGGGCTGCCGGTCAATGCGGATATGATAAAAAATAAATTTGATTACTGTGCATTAGGCGGCAGACACAATTTTGAAAAGATACAAAGGCACATAGTGTATTCAGGCACTCCGGAGCCTCTTAATTTTGAAGAAGGAAACGAGCACGGCATCATTGTTGGAGAGCTTGAGAAGAAATACGCTGATTACAGATTTATAAATATTGCAAAAAGAAAATTTGTGACACGGAACATTGAGCTGGAAATAGGCTACAGCTTCAATAAAATTCTTGACCTTATTAAATTTTCTGGAGATACCTTTTCCAATATCAAGGATTATATACGAATCAGCTTAAATGGCATAGTAAACACGGATGTGTCCATGGAAGAGGTTGAAAACGAAGCAAAGCAGTTTTTTTACTACATAGAGTTTGAAGAAAATTATTCATATATGAATGCAGAGGATAAGATTTACGACCATAATGATTTCAACATAATTGAAAGCTACAAGCTTCAGTTTGAAAACAGTCAGAACAAGCTTGAACAACAGGCATTCAAACTGGGTCTTGAAGTTCTCCGTAAAGAAAAGGTGGTAAAATAACATGTATATCAGCAAATTACATTTAAGAAGCTTCGGCAAATTCATACATAAAAAAATATATTTTGAAAACAAGCTCAACATAGTCTACGGAGAAAACGAAGCCGGAAAAAGCACCGTTCACAATTTCATGGAAGCGATGCTTTACGGATTTGATGACACGGAAAAGGGTGAACAGAGATTTGATAAATATAAGCCCTGGAACAGCAATCTGTACAAGGGAACTCTCAGCTTGGTTGATGCAAATGATGAGAAATACTTAGTATCAAAGGATTTTTTGCTGGGGACATCCCAGATATTCTTCAATGCTTCAGAGGGTCAGGAAGCAAGAGAAGAGGAAATATTAAATCCCGGTGAGCATTTCTTTAATATGAATAAGATTTCCTTCAGCAATACGGTGAGTGTCAGACAGCTTGGAAACAAAACCGAAAAGGAGCTTGCCACAGAGCTGAAAAATAAAATTGTGAACCTCAGTAAGACACGGGATGAATCAATTTCAATAGACAGGATTTTTCAAAGATTGAATAATATAAAGGAAGAAGCCGGAAACGAAGAGGACGGCAAGTCTCTTTTGGGTCAGTATTCCCTGCGTCTTAGGGAGCTGAACGAGGCAAGAGAAAACTCTGTAAATGCCAAAAGACAGGTGATGTTTTTGGCGATGGAAAAGAAAAAAATAAAGAAGAAAATACAGGAAATAGATATAAGGACTAATGAACTGAAAAAAGAGCTGTACGATTACGAATATTCTAAAGAAAATGAAATATTATTAAAAGCAGAACCGGTTAAAACTGAATTGGAGGAGCTTGATAAGAAAATTTCCGTCTTCAGTGGTGAAGACATCATTGAGTATTCGGAGGGCGACCATAGGGAAGCGGTTGACATTGAAAATACGTTAAAATCAATGTACAAGCACATGCGTACGCTTTCGGATGAATTGGAAGAAAAAGAGGAAGAGCTTTTAAGCTCGAAAAATGACATCAGCAACAAAATAGACGGCGGATTTGATATTGACAGGATAAATGAAGATTACAGCATATACAGGGAAAACAATGCAAAAATTAAAGAACTTAAAGATAAGATTGCTGCCGGACAGGAAAATATCAAGGCTACGGATATAGCTGAAATAAACAAATTTATTGACAGCTATAATGAAATAGAAGATATAAACAGAGAGGCGGAAGCGGTAAATATTCTCTTGGAGGATAAAAATTACAACAAAATGAGGAGCTTCAGAAGAGCTCGTATTTTAAGTGCCTTTTTATGGC
>JAFACY010000088.1 GCA_023425285.1 Bacillota bacterium | reverse complement strand
TTTCAACTTGTACACTTAAAAAGCTAATTTTACACAAGTTATTTTTACTATTTTTTGTCGTAATCATCTAAAAAGCTGTATCTTTCCTCACCCATCCTGTAGCCGATTACAGTTTCCAAGTTCACACTGTGAATACTTCTGAAAATATTCGTGTCAATGTGTGAATTTGTCTGTCTAAGCCTTTTTATGAGAGCCTTCATCTCCTGCCTTTTGGAACCGATTCCGTCATCACCCAGCACACAATTTTCAGTCAGACGACATGCGCAGCGTATAAAATCAAGCTCGTTATATCTCTTCCATGCTATGATGTCCTCCTCCCTGACCTTGTACATAGGTCTGATGAGCTCCATGCCTTCGTGATTTGTGCTCTTAAGCTTAGGCATCATGGTCTTGAATTCTGCCGCATAAAGCATGCTCATGAGCACAGTTTCAATAACATCATCGAAATGGTGTCCCAGAGATATTTTATTACAGCCCAATTCTCCGGCATACCGATACAGATATCCTCTTCTCATTCTGGCACATAAATAGCAGGGTGTTTCATCAACATTTGCAACTATATCATATATCTGTGAATTGAATATTTTAACAGGCACATTCAGTATTTTCGCATTTTCTATGATTCTCTGCCTGTTTATTTCATTGTATCCCGGATCCATAACTATATATTCCGCTTCAAAATTTATTTCGGAATATTTTTGGAGCTGCTGCATGCATTTCGCCATCAGCATCGAGTCCTTTCCTCCCGAAATACAGACTGCAATTTTATCTCCGTCCTTAATGAGCTCATACTCCTTAATAGCCGATATGAATTTTGACCATATTGATTTTCTGAATCTTTTTACAATACTTCTCTCTACTTCTTCAAACTTTTCCATGGTAACCTACTTTACAAATTTAGTGTAGCATTCATCAAATTTTTCTAAAAATACATCTATGTCATTTTCTGATGTCAGGTGACTAAAGCTTATTCTTAAGGTTGAAAGTGCTCTTTTTCTGTCCTTAGTGAGTGCATAGACGGGTCGTGAAGCCGTATTAGGAGCACAACATGCCGATTTTGTGGAAACAAAAATATCATGCTCCTCCAAAGCTGCCTTGAACTGCTCCGTGTTTACCTTGTTCATGCTTATATTCAATATATACGGAACCGAATACTCAGTGCTGTTTATCCTTACTTCCTTATATTTTTTCAGTTCATTTCTTACCTTTGAATTAATATTTCTGACGTAATTATATCTGTCCTCCAGCTCTTCATAAGCCAATGACAATGCCTTTTCCGCAGCGGCAATCATATTCAGACTTGGTGTGCCGCTTCTGAATGCCGTGGTTGAAATACCACCGTGAATTAAAGGCTCCAGCAGCACATTTTCTTTTTTTATCAGAACACCGCAGCCGTTCAGTCCATAAAACTTATGTGGAGCGAAGGTTACCAAATCAACATTTTCAAAGGATACAGGTATCTTGCCTACAGCCTGAGTGGCATCCGTATGAAAATAGCAATTTGGGTATTCTGCAATTAAGGCGGCTATTTCATTTATCGGCTGCTTAATTCCAACCTCTCCGTCTACACAGCATATGGAAACAAGAATTGTATCCTTTCTTATGAGCTCCTTTAAGCTTTGCAGATCAACCAATCCGTCAGAATCTATATCAACGTAATCAACCTCATATCCGTTGTTTTTCAGGTACTCCACCGCTCCGTTAACTGAGGAATGCTCCAGATACGTGGTTATAATATGCTTTCCGTATTTTTTATATTGCCCAGCTATTCCCTTTATCGCCAAATTGTTCGATTCACTGGCTCCCGAGGTATATATTATTTCATTTTCCTGTACATTAAAAAGCCTTGCAATTTTTTCCGCAGCTTCCTTTAATCTTTCAGCCGCCATAATACCAAGCCCGTGCGATGAATTGGGATTAGCAATAAAATCCCTTGAAACCTGACTGAAAATATTTATAACCTGCTCGTCTGCAGGTGTGTTTGCCGCATAATCTAAATAAATCATATTCCACCTCTTTAACTAACTTATTATATAAATATTATCATTTTTTTACAAGGGTTAATTTAATGAAAACATTACCACAAATATATTGCACAATCTAAATTTTTTTGCTATTCTTAATGTAAATATTGTAATAAATTTACATATTACAAGGGGAGTAATTTACAAGGAGGGATAGTATGAAAAGAGCGCATGAAGTGGATTTCCAGATATTTGGAGATGACATTCAATTTGTGGAAATCAAATTGGATTACGGAGAAACAATAGTTGCCGAGCCGGGTGCCATGATGTACATGGATTCAAGTATTGAAATGGACACTGTATTTGGTGATGGTTCGGGTAAGGAATCAGGAAAGGGTTTAAAGGGCATGCTGGCTACTGCCGGTAAAAGAGTATTAACGGGCGAAAATTTATTTACATCTACTTTTACAAACAAAGCACCTGACAGTAAGGTACTGGCTTTTGCGGCTCCTTATCCGGGAAAAATAATTCCCGTAGACCTGATGGATTTCGGAGGACAATTAGTTTGTCAGAGAGATTCATATCTTTGTTCTGCCAAGGGAATAGAAATCAGCATCGCATTCCAAAAGAAAATCGGTGTAGGTTTATTTGGCGGTGAAGGTTTCATATTGCAAAGATTAGTAGGTGACGGCCTGGCATTTTTACATGCCGGCGGAACTATAATCAAAAAAGAACTTGCCGCGGGAGAAATGCTTAAGCTTGATACAGGATGTCTGGTTGCTTTTACAAACGGAGTTGATTATGACGTTCAATTTGCAGGTAATGTAAAAAGTGCATTGTTTGGCGGAGAGGGATTATTCCTTGCAACACTCCGAGGACCGGGAACTGTATGGTTACAATCACTTCCGTTCAGCAGAATGGCAGACAGAATTTTCTCCGCAAGTAAAAAAGCAGGCGGAGGCAACAGCAATAAGGGTGAAGGCAGCCTTCTTGGTGGAATCGGCATAGGCAATTTGTTCGGAAGCGATTAAGATTATTTTATTATTTAAAAAGGTCGTTGAATTTTCAACGACCTTTTCTTAATCTTCGCAATGTATTGCGCTGGTGGGACAGCTATCCTCCGACTCTTTTGCGCATTCTTCATTCTCCGGAGCAACCGGATCCTGAATAACGACGGATATAATTTCATCATCCAGTTCAAAGACTTCGGGACATAGCGATACGCAAAGTCCGCAGCTTATACATGCATCTCTGTCTACAACAGCCTTCATAACATCCTCCTTATTATTCCAACTCTTTATGATGGATTGCATTTATTATTATTTGCTTTGCTTTTTCGTGACCGGCTTTCGCCTTACCCTGTATTTCGGGAACAGGCGGCTGATCATTTTTTGCAAAATGTTGTTTTTTATTACTTTCGGTTCCATGCGGTTCTCTCGGATCCGGTCTTCTCATTCCCTTTTTAGCCATATAAATCACCTCTTGTTTATTGTGATTTATTTCATTTTATTTATTCAGAATATGTCATATTACTTCGATTTCGTCCCCTGCTTTAATCCATCCGGACTTTAAAACCTTTGCAAAAATACCTTCTCTCGGCATTACGCAATCGCCCACGATGTTTCTGATTGAACATCCCAGATGGCATTCCTTCCCTATCTGAGTCACTTCCATTTCTGTTTCACCTATTTTTAATTTTGTTCCTATAGGAAGCTCGTAAAGAACGATTCCTTCTGTTGTCAGGTTTTCCGCAAAAACACCGTTACAGCTTCCTTCGATTTGCTCCACATCAAGCTTATGGATGCTTTCTGTTCCCAACAAGCTCACCTGTCTGTGCCAGTTACCTGCGTGAGCATCTCCCGACAAGCCGTGGTCTGCTTCAAAGTATCCTTTTTTTATAGGTTTTTTGGGAACTCCCTTTTCCTTGCTGATATTGACAGCCAGTATCTTTGCCATACACTTTCTCCATTTTTATTGTCTTTCAAATAAACCGGTTCTGCCTCCTGATTTTTTTAAAAGCATAACCTCTGATATTACCATTTCCTTATCTATCGCCTTGCACATGTCATATATAGTCAAGCCTGCTGCAGTTACCGCAGTAAGTGCTTCCATTTCAACACCGGTCTGACCGGTGCATTTAACAGTTGATGTTATTTCAACCTTATTTTCCTCAAAATCCAGGTTAAAGCTTATATCACATCCTGAAAGCATTATCGGATGACACATCGGTATTATATCCGATGTCTTTTTGGCCGCCATAATTCCTGCCACCTGCGCAACCGATAAAACATCACCCTTTTTTATGGTTCCTTCTTTTATTTTTTCCAATGTTTCCTTTTTCATATACACACTGCCCTTGGCTGCGGCTTCTCTGACAGTTTTCTGCTTCTCGCTCACATCAACCATTTTCGCCCTGCCTTGTTCATTTATATGAGTCAGTTCCATAC
>JAFACY010000081.1 GCA_023425285.1 Bacillota bacterium | reverse complement strand
AGAGTTTGAGTAAATAAAATAACGCCGAAAACACGCATGCTTGCTGAGTTTCCGGCGTTTTGTTTTTGTACGTGACTCTATTTTGACTATATTTCGATATTTATCATCTGATTTTGTACTTTTATCTGAAATAACATAGTTACAATTAAGCTTTTCTAAACTTTCTGAATTTTTGCGATTATAATCCAAATAACTGTTTTATTTTTTATTGTTTTGCGGTATAATATAAACATGGAGGTGGTAGCCTTGATTAAACGACCGCTTTATACTAAAAAAATCATGTCATATGTTGATACACCGTTTGTAAAGATATTAACTGGTGTGCGCCGATGTGGGAAATCTACCATATTGAAAATGTTGATGGACGAATTGGGGCAGCGCGGCATTACTGAAAATTGCATTTTACACTATAACTTTGATTCGCTGGAGTACGAAGAACTCAAGACCGCAAAGACTCTGTTTGCTGAAATAAAAAAACATCTTTCAGACGAGGGAAAAACTTATCTTTTCTTTGATGAAATACAGGAAGTTGAATCCTGGGAGAAGGTAGTTAACTCATTGATGACCGATTATGATGTTGATATTTACGTGACCGGCTCCAATTCGAGAATGATGTCATCGGAGATATCTACCTATCTTACAGGTCGGTACATTCAGTTCCGTGTGTTTCCGCTATCTTTCACCGAGTATTTAATGTTTCGCAAAGAGTATACCTCGGGGACATTGACATTTCCTATTAGCTTCCCTTTGGAAATTGATTCCTATGGTAATCTTTACGAAGAGTTTGCACGTTATCTGCGATATGGTGGGTTCCCGGCAATTCACTTGCAAAAATACTCGCATGAAGAAGCATACACAATTGTGAGAGATATCTATAATTCTACAATTTTTACTGATATTGTGAAACGCAATCAAATCCGTAAGGTTGATCAACTGGAGCGCATTGTCCGGTTTGTGTTTGACAATGTTGGGCGAACATTTTCGGCTGCTTCTATATCCAAGTATTTGAAAAATGAGAATCGCGCAATTGACAATGAAACCGTCTACAGCTATCTTGAAAAACTGGAAAATGCGTATATTATACATCGCTGCTCACGATACGATGTACAGGGGAAGGAAATTTTGAAAACACAGGAGAAATTCTACCTCGCAGACACTGCTTTCCGATACAGTGTGTTAGGTTATTCTCCTGATAGTGTTGCTGCTATGTTGGAGAATATTGTGTATCTGGAATTGCGGCACAGAGGATATGATGTTTATGTCGGCAAGCTGGATAATACCGAGATAGATTTTATTGCTGCAAAACAGGAAAACAAATTGTACATTCAGGTAACTCAACAAATTGGTTCTGTTGAAACGGAACAGCGAGAATATGGAAGGCTTTTAGATATACGTGATAACTATCCTAAGTATGTGTTGCGCACGGATGCTTTTGCAGGTGGAAACTATGAAGGGATCAAAACGATGCATATCGCAGATTTTTTGTTGAGTGAGGAGTATTAATATGGTAAATCAAATGCTAAAAGTAGATTTTTATAATAAAAAGCCATCAGATGCTGAAATGGCTTACGTGGTTATTGTTTCGAAATATGAAGGTAAGTGGGTGTATGTTCGTCATAAAAAACGCAGTACATATGAAATCCCCGGAGGGCATATTGAGCAGGGAGAGGATTATATAGATGCTGCGAGGCGCGAGCTTTATGAGGAAACAGGTGCGATGGATTTTTCTCTTGACTTTGTATCTGTTTATACAGTTACTCGTGATGATAATATTTCAGGAGGATATTTATTTTTTGCTGATATAAAAAAGTTATCTGAGCTTCCTGACTATGAGATGGCGGAGCTTATGTTATTTGACTATTTGCCCGAAAATCTGACATATCCTCAAATTCAGCCGTATTTATTTGATCGTGTACAAGGGTGGCTCAATCTGCAAAGTGCAAAAGATGAAATTTGGGATGTATATGACAAGGACCGTAATCTTACAGGCAGAACACACAGACGGGGAGATTCCATTTTGGATGGAGATTATCATTTGGTTGTACATGTATGGATACAAAACAGCAACGGTGAATTCTTGATTACTAAGCGTACACCAAACAAAGGATTTTCGAATATGTGGGAAACTACCGGAGGATCAGCTGTTGCCGGATACAACAGTCTTGATGCTGCTGTCCGCGAGATGAAGGAAGAAACAGGTTTTGATGTACTGCCGGAAAAGGGTAAAATAATTTTCACAATACAAAGAGAAGATAATTTTTGTGATGTATGGTTATTCCATCAGGATTTTAATATTGAAAATATTGTTTTTCAGCCAAACGAAACTTGTGATGCAAAATGGTCAAGTAAGGAAGAAATCAGACAAATGATTATCAGCGGTGATTTTGTACCATTTAGTTATATAGAAAAGATGTTTAAAAAGCAAAATTGATTTTTACTGAAAATATAACGAATGAAATGGGAGTATATCAATGAATTTATTTTTTAACAGTAAGGGTACAGAAGGATATAAAAGTTCATCACAAGTTGCAAGAATACTAACTGAAACATGGGTTGTTGATAATATGTTCTGTCCGCGTTGTGGAAATACCCAGATAAAAGACTTTGAAAAAAATCGACCTGTTGCTGATTTTTTTTGTCCAAAATGTGATAATGAATATGAATTAAAGAGTAAAAAAGAAAAGTTTGGGAATAAAGTCAATGATGGGGCATATGACACAATGATCAAACGAATTACGAGCAGTACAAATCCTGATTTCTTATTTATGACCTATTCTTTGGAAATACAGTCTGTAACTAATCTTATATTGATACCCAAATATTTTTTTGTTCCAGATATTATTGAAAAGAGAAAACCGCTAACGCAAACATCAAAAAGAGCTGGATGGACAGGCTGTAATATATTAATTAATGAAATACCCATACAAGGAAAAATTCCAATAATTCTAAATAGCAGAACATTGGATATTAACGAGGTGGTAAGACGGACAAACAGAGCAAAATCTCTTGAAAAAAATAATATTGAATTAAGAGGTTGGCTTATGGATATATTGTCTTGCATAAATCGAATTCCAGATTCCGAATTTAATTTAAGAGATATATATTTTTTTGAAAAAATGTTGTCATTTAAATATCCTAATAATAACAATATAAAAGCAAAAATAAGACAACAATTACAGTTTTTAAGAGATAAAGGATATGTTGAGTTTTTAGGAAGAGGAAAATATCGAAAGATATTATAGAAGCAGGCTAATGCTTAGTTGGAAATAAAAACTCATAATATACTGAGATTATTTATGAGTTTATAGTCTACAACATGGAGGTTTTTATGAGGCATATAGATACACACATTCACATTGAGCGTGGAGAATATACTCTTGATTGGATAGATGAATTTGTGGCGCAGACTGTCAATCGGGGGATGGATGAAATATGGCTGTTGGAGCATTGCTATCGATTCAGAGAGTTTGTTCCCATGTACGAAAGTGTATGCGCATACAGCGATTATATAGACGAGTGGCTTCGTCAAAAGGCAGGTACACTGGGTATATCGGACTATTTGAAGCTTATAGAAAAGGTACGGGATAAAAAGTATCCGATTGATATAAAATGGGGACTTGAAGTGTGTTATTTCAAAAACTTTGAAAATTTGGTGCATGTTCAGACTAAGGACTTAGGACTGGATTTTCTTTTAGGCAGCACCCACTTTGTCGATGATTTTGCGTTTGACCATAAATATGAGCATTGGGATGGTGTTGATATTGATAATGTATTCAAGCGCTATTATGAAATCTCAATAGATCTTGCAAACAGCGGATTGTTTGACGGGATTGCACATCCTGACAGCATTAAATTGTATGGACACAGACCATCTTTTTCACTTGCTCCATATTACGATGAGCTGGCAGCCGCATTAGCAAAAAATAATATGTATGCAGAGATGAACAGCGGACGCTACCGCAGATCCGGTTGTGAGATAGGAATGAATGTTGATATGATTAAAGCTATGCAGAAATATGGTGTAAAAATTGTGACGGCTTCGGATGCTCATTGTCCTGAGGATGTAGGCGATAATATTATTACAATGGGAAAAATACTCGGGAGTAATTTTTAAGAATTTGCAATGAATTTTTATATTTTATTTTTTATAATCAAAAACCGCCGGCACAAAAATGTTTTATTATTAAAATACCGGCAACTATTACATTTTTGGTACATTTATTAACAATATTGCTATGGACAAATATGCTTTATTTTTATATAATGTGTTATAAGATATAAATTATTTTACATAATAATACTATTGAATTAAATTATAAAATTTTGGAGGTTTTTTAATGAGTAAACCAGTTATGTCAGCACATTTTGAGTCAAGAGTACCATCAGATGTTAGATTGGCACAAATGAAATACGCAGAGCGTAAGGTAAAACCTGAAGCAGTTATAAATGTAGGTATAGGTAATGTTTCTCTTCCGACAAACCCTGCTATGATGAACAGAATGTTTAACTTAGATGCACCTGAAAGTCCATTCAATAAAGGTGTTATAAGATATACAGCTACAGGTGGTTTTGATGAAACTCAGGAGGCGTTCAAAAACATTCTTAAATGTGAAGGCTTCGATACAAGCAAGTTACATGTTACGGTAACAGACGGCGGTTCAACAGGTATGGAATTGCTGATAATGGGAGTTTGCGGACCCGCAGGAACAGATGAAAAGCCGTTGATGATGATAGACCCTGCTTATACAAACTACATTTCATTTGCAGAAAGAGTGGGACGCAAGACTGCTACGGTAAAACGTCATTTGAATGAAGATGGTAAGTTCAGTCTTCCGGAAATCAGCAAGATTGAAGAAACTATAAAAGCAAACAATCCGGGAGCTTTACTTGTTATACCATATGACAACCCGACAGGACAGTTATATGACAAAGAAACTCTTATAGCGCTTGCTGAATTGTGTGTAAAATATAATCTGTGGATGGTAAGTGATGAGGCTTATCGTGAATTATATTATGTTGAAGGCAGTGAATTAGTTAGTATCTGGGGTATAACAGACAAAGAAGTACCGGGTATCGAAGGAAGAAGAATAAGTATAGAAACAGCTTCAAAAGTATGGAATGCATGCGGATTAAGAATCGGTGCTGTGATTACTGACAATGCAGAATTCAACAACCGTTGTGCTGCTGAATACACAGCTAATTTGTGTGCAAATGCTATAGGACAATATATATTCGGAGCTTTGGCACATGAAAGTAAAGAACAAATTGCAAACTGGTGCAAGAGTCTGCGTGAATATTACGGAGATACAATCAAAAATGTAAGCAAGGGATTGAAAGATTTAGAGCCGGGCTTAGTTATATCAAGTCCTGATGCATCAATTTACACTGTTATAGATGTAAGAAATGTTGTTAAACCGGGATTTGACGCTATCGACTTCGTACTTTACTGTGCTGGAGAAGGTGCTGTTGATATGGACGGAGTTCAGACAACATTGCTGGTTGCTCCTATGAAGGGCTTCTATGACATTGCAAAGGGACAGGAAAATCCGGGAAGCACTCAGTTCCGTATTTCATACGTTGAATCTCCTGAAAACATGATGAAAGTTCCTGAACTGTTTGTAAAACTTCTGAAAGCATTTGAAGCAAGCAGATAATAAATATTGAATTTAAAATAAAAAGATGAGATCCTTCGTGCAAGCCCTCAGGATGACAGTGTTATTCCGAGTGTAAGCGAGGAATCTCATCTTCTTTTATTCCATAAATTACTTTGTGACCATAATTTCAAACGGTCTTTTTACTGCATTCAAGGCTGCTTTTTTTGCCAGAGAAGCCAATTCCTCCGTGCAGTCCTTAGTATCAGGATAAAATGTGACGTCCTTGGATAAATTTATGTCCATATTTTCATTTTCAATTATTTTTTGAAAAAAGGTTAATCCGACTATATATCGTGCCAATCCATAGCCTAGGTGATAGCCATCACTGGTCAATTCGTTGGCTGATGTCTTCAAAAGCTTATTATTTCTTGCGTTTTGTATAGCCGTTCCACATGGTATAATTATATCTATTCCTGCTTCCTCTGATGCTTGCTTGTAAGCATCAACAATTGAATTATACATTTTTATCTGATTTCTTTTATAATAGCCAAAGTTGTTGTTCAGGCTATTGCTTGCATATGCCCATGTCATATTAAGTGCAAGCTTCAAATCAGGATTAGTTGAAAGGTCATTTATGTAATCGACCAGTTCATTGAGGTACGGCTGAAACGTGTCGTATATCCCTGAGTCTGCCGAAGCCTGCTGCAACGTAATATAGTCCCAGTCCTCATCCAATATGGCATCCTTCATTGTTTTATTTTTGTATTCTTTCATTCGGTGTGAGGTCCACTTATAATATGTGTATGCTTTTTTATCGTTGTGTGCATACTTAAGATGTCTCTCTAAAGAACACCCGCTGTTGTATAAATTTCCTACCACTAAATTTACACCTGCCGACTTTGCAATTTCATGTAAATAATAAACAGTATCCTGTGAAAAAGAATTTCCGATGGATAATATTTTAATGGAATCTTCCCTTGGCATATCTCCTGTATCTAACATGTTGTTTATAATGTTGATTATTTTAACAGTCATTATCTCAAGCTGATTTATATGAGCATTTTCAATGCCTCCTGCTCCCGTATTGCTTACAGCCGCGTATGAATAGCTTGTAATCGTGTTTGTAAATAAGATTATGATTATTAATAAAATTAGTGTAGTCTTCTTCATGTCATACCCCTGCAAGAATTTATCTGATTATTTTTTTTACTTGACTGGCTTATTATATCACCAAGATTATACACATTTCAACAATAATCGCATAATTAATAAACACGAAATAAAGGAAGTAAATTCTTGAAAATATGGACGAAGTGTTATATAATAGAGTAATTTATTTTCATAAGGAGAGGACTATTGGATAAAAATTGTTTTGTTTCATGGAGCGGAGGTAAGGATTCCTGTTTAGCTCTGTATAAGGCGATGGAATCAGGATATACTCCTCAAAAGCTCCTGACGATGTTTAGCTTAGAAAGTGGAATCAGCTCAGCTCACAGGCTGGATGAAAACATATTCAAAGCTCAGTCGGATGCAATAGGTGTAGAAAGTATAATAGGACGAGCTGAATTTAATGATTATGAAAAAGTATTTGTATCCCATGTTAAAATGTTTAAAGAACAGGGTATAGATTACGGTGTATTTGGTGATATAGATCTGGAAGAGCACAGGCATTGGGAAGAAAAGGTCTGTGCAAAGGCAGCGATTACTGCAGTCCTTCCACTCTGGAAAATTAACAGGAAGGATATAGTTAAAGAATTTATAAGCCTTGGGTTTAAAGCAAAAATTGTTGTAGTAAATACCGAGTTATTGGACATGAAATTTTTGGGACAGGATTTAAGCCTGTCGCTGATTGAAGAAATAGAAAATGCCGGAGCAGATGCCTGCGGTGAAAACGGGGAATACCATACGGTTGTATATGACGGTCCTATTTTCAAAAAGCCCATCGAATTAAATTTTGGATCAGAGGCTATAACTGTAGGGGAAAAATGGGTACATGTAAAAATCAATTATAATTTATAATTTGAGGAGAGTTAAATGAGTATTAAATTTGAATCAGATGTAAGAGAAAATGTTTTAATAAGGACTGCTGAGAAAATGGTGACAGCGGCAAGAACAGCCCCTAAGGCAAAAGGCATTGATAATCTGGTTGCAGCCATAGTAACTGGAGAAACGATAAAATTAATTGCTGACAAGCTTAAGGAACTAGTCAGAGAAGGAAAGGGACCGGAGTATTTTTAAAGAGCCGCCGAAATTATACTAAATTCAAAGGTGGTTGTATTGTTGGGGACAGGCATTAAGGTAACCGGTATAAAATATTGCGGATATTGCGGGTTTTCCGATTGTGAAGAAAAATCAAGGTATCCTGAGTTTCCTTGTGCAATGAATACAGGAGATCTGGGAATTGCAGTAGGATCTGCAGTGAGCGTAGCAATGGATGAAAGAGTAGACAACAGAATTATGCATTCTGTGGGAATAGCGGCGGCAGATTTAAATTTGCTTGGCGAAGAGATTAAAATTGTGTATGGTATACCACTGTTTGTGGGCT
>JAFACY010000015.1 GCA_023425285.1 Bacillota bacterium | reverse complement strand
CCTGATCCGCGCGGCTCTTGCAAATATAGATTTTAACAAATTACAACACATTTGTCAACTATTTTTGCTGTTGCACATACATATTAATATAATTTAGTTTGCCTGTCCTGTCAACAACTATTTCATCCGTGGGTATATTTTTATCCTTTGTAAAATACATTTTTATATTATATCTTTGCTCCAGCTTATTTATTATATCCATGCATTCATTGATTATTTTATAATAAAGCATGGAGCCTGTCTTCAACACAATTGCTTCCGATGTGGTGTTGCTCCTGATTCTTTTTATCAAAGCCTCAAGCTTAAGGAAAATATACACCTTTGAACTCGTCCTGCCGCTTCCGCTGCAATGCCCGCACTCTTCGGTAATTAAATTGAAGAAATTTTCCTTGTCTTTTTTTCTCGTGAGCTCCATCAGATTAAGCTTCGTCATTCCTATGACACTGGTTTTGTTTTTGTCATCCTTAAATACGGTCTTTGCTTTATCAACTATTAAATTAATATTATCTTTATTTTTAACATCTATAAAATCAATTATGATTATTCCGCTGATGTTTCTTAAATTAATCTGCCTTCTTATTTCATCCAGGCTGTGCAAATTAGTGGTAAGCGCTGTATCCTCGATACTGTCACTCCCTATGAAGCTGCCGCTGTTAACATCAATTACGGTCATTGCCTCCGTAACATCAATAATTATTGATCCGCCGTTATCAAGCTCTACCTTTCTTTCAAAAAGCCTGCTTATTTGCTTTTCTACATTGTATTTTTCAAAGGAATTGTCTGATTCAATGATTTTGATATCACATAATTCAGCATATCCGGTCAGGAGTCCTGCAATTTTATCCTTTGTTTCTTTGTCTTCAACATATATTTCTTTTACGGATGCATCTATGTAGTCATAAAATACTTTTTCAATCAATGAGTTGCTTTCATACAGCATCTTAGGTGCATACGAATAATTATATTCCTGCTCTAATTTTCTGAAAACAGATGAAAGCATATTATATTCCTGCTGTATTTTTTCCTTTGGGCAGTCCTTTGAAAAGGTCCTCATTATCATGCCGTTTCCGCCTGACATGATTTCCTTTCCTATATCTTCAAGGCGCAGCCGTTCATCTGTGTCCCTTATTTTCTTAGAAATATTTACTTCGGTACTGTTTGGGATGAAAGCAATATACTTTCCCGTAAGAGATATATCAGTGGTAACGGAAATATTTTTTTCACCAATGGGCTCTCTCACTATCTGCAAAAGAAGCTCATCTCCCTTTTTTAAAACCTTACTTATATTGTCAACATCACGTTTTTTTATTTTCTTTTCCTTTAAAAATCTGTCAGAAAGAAGATCATCTAAAAACAAATAAGCATTTTTTTCAAGCCCCACGTCAATAAAAGCAGCATTCATGCCGGGAAGAATGTTCATAACTCTTCCCTTGTAAATATTGCCTATAACACTTTTATTGTCTTTTTCTTCATGGATATAATCAATCAGCCTGCAATCCTCCAGAATAGCAGCCTGATTAAAGAATATGGAACTATTGATTAAAATACTTTTCATTTAGTTCACCTGTTGTTATAATATCGGTTTTTTGTTTTCGTCCAGTGCTTCTACTTTTAATATTGTGAAATATTCTATGCCAAAGCCGTTGTCTAATATTATCTTGATTAAATCACTCGGCTTCATGCTGCCCGTTTCAACATTTATAAGCGTTGCTTCTATAACTACCTTTTCCGGCTTTTCAACGGCATTGAGGTATGAGATGAAGTCCTTTGTGTTATATTCCTTCGTAACTGATTTATTTTTCTTGTTCTTCTTCTGTCTTGTGAATACAATGCCTGTTTCGGCAATTTCCTTTATCAGTTCACTGAGCTTATTAAAATCAAGATTAACAAACTCAATGTTGAGCAGGTATTCGGTATATGAGCTTTTTGCCATCAATGAACGGCTGTCCTCCAGATACGCTGCTTTTAATACCTGCATTTCCTTGGGCAGTACGGCATTCATCCTGCTTACAAAGATGTCGGGATCAATGTCTTCGTTTAATTCTATATCAAAATATTCACCGATGCTTTCCGTACCTAAGGACAGCGGAAAGCCAAAGGATGTCTTCATGTGAGGGTTGAAGCCCTCAGAATACTTTGCATTGATTCCCGCTCTTTTCACCGCTCTTTGTACAAATCTCAGAACATCCAGATGTGAGATATATTTTAAATTCCCTGTCTTAGTGTATTTAACTGTTAATGACATGAGGGCAGGCACCTCCTATTAATTTATGGTTAACGCCGCAGTTATAGCATTTGAGCCTGCAGTCGCTTGTAGTAAGAGCTTCCATTGCGTTATTGTATTCGCTGATTAAGAATTCTTTTGTAACTCCCGTATCAATGAAATCCCACGGGAGAACCTCTGTCAGTTCTCTTTCTCTTTTAGCAAAGAAATCGGGATCTGTATTTGTTTCAGCAAAGGCTTCCATCCATTTATTAAAGTCAAATACATCGTACCATCCGTCAAAACGGCATCCTTTTTCCCATGCTCTTATCAATGCGTCCGAAAGACGTCTGTCTCCTCTTGCAAAAACAGCCTCTAAATAGCTCAGTCTCGGTTCATGATAGCTGAATGAAACCTTTTTATCCTTTATTTCCCTTTGCAGTGATTTTGCCTTGTCGTAAAAATCATCCATGCTGTCCTGCTTAACCCACTGGAACGGTGTGAAGGGCTTAGGAACAAAGCATGATGCGCTCACGTTTATTTTAAGGTTGCCCTTTATTTCTTCCTTCGGTCTTTGGAAAAATTTATCCTTGACCTTGTAGCTAAGCTCCTTGATGCCCATTACATCTTCCATCGTTTCTCCCGGAAGACCAATCATAAAGTACAGCTTAACCGTAGACCATCCAAGGTTAAATGCAGTTTCCACAGGACCCAATATCTGTTCCTCCGTGAGGTTTTTGTTTATAACATCTCTCATGCGCTGAGTGCCTGCCTCGGGAGCAAATGTGAGCCCCGATTTTCTGACTTCCTGAAGTCTTTCTATTATATCGAAGGTCATTGAATCAAGTCGAAGCGACGGCAACGAAATGCTTATATTTTTATTTTCATATTTATCTAACAGCTGCAGTGTCAGCTCCGGAAGACATGAATAGTCACCGGTACTCAGTGATGTAAGAGATATCTCGTCATGTCCGGTGGAATTAATAAGTGTTTCCACCTGTTTAACGAGGGTCTTTGTACTTTTTTCCCTGACCGGCCTGTACACCATTCCCGCCTGACAGAAACGGCATCCTCTCGTACATCCTCTGAACACCTCAAGGACAACTCTGTCGTGAACAACATCAATGTACGGTAAAATACTTTTTTCGGGATAGAAGCTTTTATCCAAATCCTTTATAATCCGTTTTTTAACTGTTTCTTTGGCATTGATGTTTACTATCTTTCTTTCCTTTATTGTACCGTCATCGTTGTATGTTTCTTCATAAAACTGAGGTACGTAGACACCCTCTATTTGTGCTGCCTTTTCTAAAAATGAAAGCTTATTAAATCCGTTGTTTTTTTCTTTTTCATAAAGCTCCATCAGTTCAAGCAGCAGCTCTTCGGTCTCTCCTATTGTAATCAGATCGACGATTTCATAAAGAGGCTCCGGATTATATGCACAGGGACCTCCCGCCATAACTATGGGCATATCCTCCGTTCTGTCCTTTGAACGTATTGGAATATGGGCTAAGTCCAACATGTTGAGCAAATTTGTATAGCTCATTTCGTATTGGAGGGTGAAGCCCACAAAGTCAAATTCCTTCAACTCATCCTTGCTTTCCAGACCGTACAAGGGTATGTTGTTTTTTCGCATTACCTCTTCCATATCTGTCCAGGGAGCAAACACTCTTTCACACCATATGTTATCCCTGCTGTTTAACAAATGATATAAAATATGGAGCCCCGTGTGTGACATACCAACCTCATACACGTCGGGAAATGCAAATGCGTATCTTATATCAACATCTTCTTTATTCTTTACGACAGAGTTAAGCTCGCTGCCCACATATCTCGCAGGCTTTTCAACGCTCAGCAGCTCCCTGTCCAGTTTTTTCATATCTATCATTGTTACTCCTTTTCTATTGCTGTTCAACCAGCATTTGCAGCTCTGTCAAATACTCGTTCAAATCACTTGTTTCATGGACGTCAATCCTGTACAATTCTATAGGGTCTGACAAAACCTTGTAATTATTTTTATCCGCATATTCCATCATCAGGGGAATAAAATCCTTTGTTTTCTCGTAAGACCCTCTGTATGATAATGTCAGATATTTTCCTTTCGGCAATACCCTGTCATATCCTCTGTCATCAGTGTCAAGTACAAAAAACACGGATGTGTAAGCAT
>JAFACY010000178.1 GCA_023425285.1 Bacillota bacterium | reverse complement strand
TGGTTAAATTATCATATGTCGCTTTATCTTCAATTCTCTTGTAGTTTATAGCATTTTCAATCGCTATGGCAGAATAGTTTGCCAATATCTTCAATGTATTAAGATCATTGAGATCATATGCGTTCTCATCCCTGTTTTGTACCGACATCAAGCCCACAACCTTATCGTTGATTATCAACGGCGTATATATCATGGACTTCATAATTGCCTTTCCTTCTGATCCTTTAATGCGGGCGGGCAGTCTTTCAATATATTTTTTATATTCCTTATGCACGTTTCCGATTATAATGTCCTTCTTCTTCCTTATGCAGTATGACCCAAATGACGATTCATTTTCAACATCATAATGTATTATTACATCCTTAAATTCTGTATTTTCTCCTACAAAATAATATGATGCCTGGTCCAGATCGCTGTCATACACCGCAATACCAAAATAATCCGTATTTATCAGCTTATTGATTTCTTCATCTATTATTTTCACAATTGAATTAATATTCAGGTTGGACAGTATCTTCTGACCTATATTGGACAAAAGCTCGGTCCTGTCATAAAGTGATTTATATTGATCCGCTTCTCTTTTGGTATGTTTGAAATTCATTTTTGCCATGAGCTGATTTTGCTCATAATCGTACATTTCATCATCAATCTGCATATATTCTTCAAGATATACAAGTGCTTCATTATGATTGTCTGAGTCCTTGTGAATTTTATACAACATATGATATGCGTCTCTGAGTAACACCTTTATTTTTTTATTTATACAATTTTCTATCACATCATGCAATTTTTCTATGGCTTTTGGTTTTCTTCCTACTAAAATATACAGCCTTGCCCATTCCATATCTGTTGCACACTTTTCATAGACCAAATCATGCTCACATGCAAAATCATGCGATTTCTTAAATTCCTGTTCTGCAATATCATACATGCTGAGCTTTGCGTATGCCATACCCATTAATTTATGTATTTCACACAATTCAGAGTCTATGTTCAGCGCCTCTTCTATCTTCATTACACCATCTATATGTACAAGAGCTAAGTAAGGATCTCCGATATTGATTTCTATTTCAGCAATTGCCAGATATAAGGAAACCTGCTGCCTTTTTGTCAACCCGCATTCTATCATTTCAATTCCGTTAAGGATTTCTCTTCCTTTTTTGAAATTCTTCATCTGAATATAATTGATACCTGCATTTATCAAAAGAATAACCAAAGCCTTTTTATTGTCAGTTTCTTCACATAAAGAAATGCCCTTAAGCCCCCACTCATTGGATAAATTAAACTGCCCCATCTGGCAATATACATTTGTTAGTCCGTTGCAGGCATATACCAGTCCATGTTTATAATCAAGCAGACTAAATATGTCATTTGAAATTAAGAAGCTCTCAGCAGCCTTTTCATAATAAGTTCTCTCAAAATGATACCATCCCAAATAGTAATAAACCCAAGCCTTTACTTTGCTCAGATTATTTTCTTTAGCAAACTTCATCATTTCGTCTATTAAGTCCTTGCTGATGTCACTTTTAAAAACAGTTAAACGAAAAGACTCTATGTAATCTTCATCTTCTATGAGCTTCTTCAATTCATATTCATATTTGTGTCGGAAATCCATAAATTCACCTCTAACATGATAACGTCTTCAACAGATACATATACATTTTATAATGAAATCTTTATAAAGTCAAATTATAAAAAGAATAACCTTACAGAAGACTGTAAGGTTATTTGATATATGTTATAAATTAAGCATTTGCATGTTTAGCTCTGTAATTCGCAACCCATTCTTCCAATTCTTTCGGTGATTTTTTAAGCTTCATAGGTCTAACATATTTTTCTGAAGCAGGATCCTCCTCCAAAGTCATTATCGAGATTCCCATATATGCATATAACACCGACACAATAGGACTTAACATATTAAAGAACGCAAACGGCATGTATGAGAATGTTGATACTCCCAAAAATTCTGCCATTGTTGCACCGCATGTGTTCCACGGAACAAGTGCCGATGTAACAGTACCGGAATCCTCAAGTGCTCTTGATAAGTTTCTCGGAGCCAAGCCTCTTTCTGCATATTCATCCTTAAACATCTTTCCTGGTAATGCGATTCCAAGATATTGATCCGCACAAAGTATATTTACAAGCAAACAAGATAATACAGTAACAAGTACCAGTGAGCCTGTACTCTTTGCTTTGTCAAGCATTTTTGAAGCTATACAAGCCATCATGCCTGTTACTTCAAGAACACCTCCGAAAGTCAGGGCACACATGATCAAGGATATTGTCCACATCATACTTTGCATACCGCCGTTTGTTAACAACTCATCAACCATAGCATGACCTGATTCTGTAGCCACACCGTTCTGTATAGCATCCAAAATCGCACCAAAGTCTCCACCTTGGAATATTGTGCAGATTCCGCCAAGAACAACGCCTATTAGCAATCCAGGTATTGCCGGAACCTTCATAGCAACTGCTGCTATCGTAACAACAGGAACTAATAGAAGCATAGGATTAATTGTATAGGCACCTTTTATGGCATCAAGTATTCCTTGTATTTCTACCGTATTTAATTCCTGCCCCCTGTATCTGAGTCCGATTATTATAAATATAACAGCAGTTATACCATAAGAAAGACCCGTCGTATAAAACATGTGTCTTATGTGGTCAAACAATGTTGAGCCTGCCATTGCAGGAGCCAAGTTTGTAGTATCGGACAAAGGAGACATCTTGTCACCGAAATATGCACCCGACACTATACATCCTGCTGCTAAAGGAACAGATACCCCCAGTCCGGTTGCTATACCTATCAAAGCAACACCAACTGTTCCTGCAGTTGTCCATGAACTTCCCGTTGCTATTGCAACTATACTGCACAGTATTAAAGCAGTTATTAAAAAGAATGAAGGTGATAATATCTGCAATCCGTAATAAATCAATGTAGGAACAATTCCTCCCGATATCCATGAACCTATGAGCATACCGATTATAGCAAGTATCATAATCGCTTGCATTACGCTTCCGATTGACTCAATAATACCTTTTTCAATTTCTACCCAGCTATAGCCTAATACAAATACTCCTAACAGTGCCGCCACTGCAGCACCAACCAATATAGGTATGTGTGCATCTTGTCCAAATTTGATTATAGCCACTGATAGCACCGCAACCAAGACTATAACAGGTATAACCGAAATTCCTAATGTTGCTTGTTTTTTTTGTTTTGGAACTTTACTCATAACTCTCCTCCATTAATGTTAGTGTATTGAGAATCGATACAGGACGTATGAATAAACCCTATTATAATGCCCTGAAAAACCTATTAATGAAAAATCCCTCATCATTAAACAATACACATATTTCAAAACGAATATCCATGAATACATTTTTCGCATATCCGGAATACGTTTTACATACATTTTAGCACAGTAGAAATATTTTGTAAATAACTATTTGCTGGCAATGGAATAAATAATCATCCCATTAATATTATTACATAAAAATAGAGCAAAAAAAGTTATTATATGAAACCGGTTTTTTAATATTATTCTTCCAGTATACACATAATAACATTATATTAAGTCATTTCATGTTAAAAAATATTATTTTTATATTCAATATATAAGCTTCTGATTTCAGACATTTTTTCGTTCATTTGCTTTTGCATATCAGAGGCTATATCATAATGACCATCTTTAATTGCTGTTTTTATTTTAGTAAAAATACATTTTTTTGTCATGCTGTCCTTCATGAGCTTGGTTTTTAAATAAACTATTCTTTCCCAGTTAACCACGTCCAGATCCGTTGCATGATCCTGTTCATTATGAAGCTTCACAAATGTTTTTAAAAGCACTATATTGTCATGAATTATTCTGCCGGTAAGTTCATTTTTCCACTTTTGAAGCGTCGATTCCCTGAATGAATTTATAAGCTCATCGGTAAAAACATCTCCCGACTTCAATACACTCTGTTTCAGCTTGTTGGACTCAAGATTTGACAGGTTTTCCCAGACAGTTGCGGGAGCTATGCCATACAGCTTGCTTCTTTCTTCTTCCGTATAACGTTCAAAAACATCCTCTTCACTTCTGTATTCTCTGTATTTTTCCAGATAAACAGCATCTTCACCATATGCCTTTGAGATTTCCTTCTCCAATTGCTCGCACGATAATCCCGCATTTGTGACATTGACTATTCCGTCAAGCATTGCCTGATACGCTGCCGCAATAACTAAGTATGTATTTGAATATGGATTTGGAGATCTCAGTTCAAATCGTATAACATTTGGATTTTCTACATCCCTGATTACACCTACCAATACGGAACGGTTTCTTGAAGGAGCTTCCTTTGAGCCTCCCAATGAAGTAACTATGCACACAGGTGCTTCAAACCCCGGTTTTAATCTGTTAAACGCATCATTTGTTGCCGTAACAATGGGATTTATAACCTCATAATTCTTTAACAGTCCCATCAGAGCACCGTATCCGATTTCGCTTAAGTATTCCTTGTGTATATCATCGGGAGTGAACATGTTGATTCTTTTTCCGTCCTTTAATTTTAATGCAACTCCAAGATGAGTATGCTCTCCGTTTCCTGCAACGCCTTCAATGGGTTTTGCCTTAAACAGCACTTCTAGACCGTGATGTCTGAACTGATCCTCTATTATTTCTCTCACAAGAATTTCATTATCTGCAGCCTGTATGGCATTTGAAAATCTCCAGTCTATTTCAAGCTGCTCCATAACGTGTGTTATTCTGCCCTTGGCATCAATTTTATTGGCTATGCCTCCAACCTCTTTATGAGCCATCTCCGGCTTTAAGTCATAGAATTCGAGCATATCCATTATTTTCTCGATAACCGTCCTTACAGTACCCATAGTTCTTTTCCAGTACTGTTCCTTAAGAACCTGTGATGTATGCAGCTCTTCAAAATCTGCGCTTTGCTCGGGAGATTTCACCCACATTTCAAGCTCTGTTGCGCAGGTGAGCTGAACCTCTTCAACATCCTCGTATTTAAAACCAAAATATTCCGATATCCTTGGATTTTTTTCGATTAAATTCATTACTTCAGATTTGAAATTTATTATTGACCTTTTGAGTATGGATCTTGAGCATACCTGTTTGCCGTCATGTATGATGAATGAAGGAATTTTTAATGTGCCTACGGGTAAGCCGTTTATTGAATTGTTGTTTTCATAGTTGTAATCTACAAACCAGCTGCAATTAATATCGGGTAATATATCCACCCTCGCATTGTTTAAATCTGCGATACCCTGCAGCTCAACGCTGGAACCGTCTGTCTGAATTCCAAACTTCAGCATTTCAGCCATATCCTTGATAAAAAGCTTTATAGGAATCTTTTCATCAGTACCGTTACCCCCGATATCAACACCCATGAATGATACGAATTGAATTTCCGGATGCTCCTGGAGTATTTTGGTTAAATCTTGTATGCCATGATGTTCTGGCTTTATTGTATAAATCATGTTGCTCATATTACCTCCTGTTCTACTTACATATATCAATTAATTCCGACGGTTCAAATATCAGATATTCCGGTTTATGCTTTCTTAAGCTTTCCACTGTATTATATCCCCATCCAACCGAAACAATATCTATTCCTGTATTTTTAGCTGCATGGATGTCTCTGATTTCATCGCCGACATAAAGAACTTCACTTAAATTCAATTTTTCTTTTTTAATGATTCTTCTCATTTTAGCTTCTTTTCCAAACATTGAAGCACTCAAAATAAAATCAAAAAAATCGGCATTTTTTGATTTAAGAAATGTGAGCACATTATCCTTGGAATTCGTTGTGATTATAGCTGTCTTTATTCCCATTTCACGCAATGTCTTAACAGTTTCTAAAATATCTCCCTTACACAGTCTTATATTTTTTATATCCTGATTTAAAAGCTTTTTACCTCTTTTCAGGATAAATGGCAGATATCTTTTTTTCAATTCCACATATTCAATTAATTCTCTTGCGCTCATTTTTTTTATATGCCCGAGTTCATCTATGGTAATGCTTCTTAAATTGTATTTTTCGGCTAATTTCTGATATATGACAAAATTCGCCTCTTCAGTATCGGCAATTGTTCCGTCAAAATCAAACAAAACATATTTATATTTCACCATAATCCATCCTTTGCTATTATCCACTAATAATAGCATACTTTATTTATATTTTTCAACTATATTTTATTTTTATAGTAATTTTTAATTTAAAAGAAACTCCTTGTGAAAGGAGTCTCTTACAGTGACCTCATTATTTTGCTGCATCCGTTTTCAATGAAATTCATGTATTCATATTCATCAATCAAGTCAGGATATTTTACATCAGGTGTTGAATCCTTAAAGAATTCCATTATTTTTTCTTTTGATTTTTTTATGCTTATACCTTCTATTTCGGTTAAATTCAACTCTAAGTCAAATAAATCTATTTCATTTTTATAGCTTTCAAAGAAGTTATCAATTGCCTTATCATCATAAAATCTAAGTATTGACTTGACTGCATTGCCAAGCTCTTCGTCTGTTAAATCCACACTGTTACGTATTCTGAGCTTGCTGGCATTGAATTTGTAATATTCATCAAGCCATACATGACAATAGTATCCTAATACAAAGGATTTTTGTTTCAAGCTGAGTTCTTCAAAATTAAACTGCTCATAAAACTCCCTTACATCAATATTTCCATCCTCATCAAGGGTGTGAAGGTCCTCAAAATCGTCCTCATCTATAGTTTCGGGAGAAGCAATTCCTATTATAAAGCTTGGAACATCAATTTTCATCTTCAAATTTTCTATGAATAACTTACCAAAATGAATATTGGTACTTATTGGGGGCATCTGTTTTTTTAACTCCTTTTTAAATAATCTGGTTTATTTTATCATATTATAAATTGTTTGTACAGTACTATTTGAATTGCTATGACAACACTATTTCAGGCGGTTCAGTGGTTTCACCCGATCTTGGATTCACAAAAGCCAGCCAATAGCCATAATCCGCATCTTCACCCTTATTGCTGTATGACCAGTTCTTGAAGCCTGTGATGCCTTTGTAAGGC
>JAFACY010000021.1 GCA_023425285.1 Bacillota bacterium | reverse complement strand
TAGGAACTAATTTGATGAAGAAGATGTTAGAATATCTGAAAAATGCCGGGTATAAAAAAACTTCTTTAGCGGTACAAAAAGATAACTATGCGTTGAACATGTATCTCTCTCTTGGATTTCAGATTATTGATGAAAATTCAGAGGAATATATCATGGTTAATCATTTGTCTCTTCTTTAAAATTATATTGCTACCGAAAAATATCATAAACAATCAAATTATATATGAGATTTGTCTGTTTATTTTTGCTTTCAGATAGGTTATAATAGCAGTAATATAAGGATAAACAGGAATTTATGAAAATAGAAGGGGATTAAGTAAATGGCAATTATCACTCCTAATTTTAATTTTGCAGGACGTTGCGAAGAGGCTTTAAACTTATATCAAAAGGCTTTCCATGCGACGCTTGGATGTCTGCTTCGATATTCTGATGCAAATAAAGCAGACTGGAATAAAGAACTGTCTTCAGAACAAAAAAACTATATTTATCATGCGGAATTATTTATCGGTAACCAAAGGATTATGATGTGTGATAATATGGATGTGGATTTTGTAACAAGTTTATCATTATCACTCACAGTAACATTTGATACAAAGGAAGAAGTTCAGCGGGCGTATGAAGTTTTACGTG
The DNA here is from genome assembly GCA_023425285.1 of Bacillota bacterium. GTDB lineage: Bacteria > Bacillota > Clostridia > Tissierellales > Sedimentibacteraceae > Sedimentibacter. Next base: position 5,664 of record JAFACY010000021.1, on the reverse strand, counting down.
AAGACAGCGAGACAATTTATCAGATGCAGAGCACGACATATAGTTCTTGCATGGTTGTATTTATCGACAAATTTGGATTCCGCTGGGGCTTGATGACTGAACAAACAGAACGATAAATTAGAATTTATCGGGCGGATTTGAACTATGGATTATAAAACACGAAGATATAGGGATTTGTCACTGGCTTTCGATATATTAGGCTGAAATGGAGGGATGTGGAATTATGAAAACTGAAAAAGCGAAAATGATTGGAAATGTTATCATTCTTTTTGTCTTATCAATTGTAATATGGCGATTAACGCTATTAATTTTTGATGGTCAGAAGTTTGCGGGTAATGTACTTTGGCACATTGCCGCCGGTCTCTTTCTCTCTATATTAATCTGTGTGCTGATTATCACTATGCTTCACATGGAGAGGGGGAAAAACGATTTCTCATGGAGAAGAACAATCCCCGGCAATTTGAAAAATCTTAGTTTCGGGTTTCTGTGTTGGATAATCCCTGCTGCAATAAGCATGTGTGTTCTTATAGCAGCGGGGCAAACTGTGATAATTCAGCAGACGGCATCAAGCGCTTTGATAGTGAGTTTCTTCACCCTGCTCGTTGCCGTATTTTTCATGGAGGCTTTCCCTGAAGAAATTGTAAGAGGTTATCTCTATTCTCGTCTGGAAGCATCTTTTTCGCCTTGGGCAGCGCTTCTGGCACAGACTGTCCTATTTACTTTGTTTGCCTTTTTTGTAGGCTCGCTCTATTCAACCGACCAATTGCTCTTCATTCCCGGATTTGGATTTCTATTAGGGTATTTTCGGATGTTGAGCGGTGATATCTGGTTTTCGATGGGATTTCATGCAGCAATAATGACGATTACACAATTGATAAGCCCCATGCGGCAGCTTATTGAAGTAGATGGGAACTTTTTTCTTGTAAGATTCCTGTCTTTTATGCTTATTCCAGCAATCGTCAGTTCCATTATTCTGCATTTGAAAAAGAGTCACACAGAAGCATAGTATGTCTTTGTACCATTAGCTAGATAAATTTCAATTTGTAAGGAGAAATAATAAACAGGAACATATATATATATATATTTCTGTTGAAAAACTGCTAAGAATAAAATCCTCAGCACACTGAGGGTTTTATTGTTGGCAGCTTTTATTTTTACTAAATTAAACATCGAAAAATAAGAGTTGCCATGGTAGAATTAGTACAAATATTCTATTAAAAAAAGGAGTGAGCGTCGAAATTATTGAAAATATACCCTGACGCCAAGGGGGTACTAGGCTCGACGGTCATCAGAATCACAGCAACAGTGCATGTGGAAATGGTTGTACTTCTTTCCCACAAAAAAGCAGATACACATATCAACGTAAATGTGGAGTTTGGCGAGGGTGATGGAAAAATTCCTGTTGGTAAAATAGCTGAAAAGGCAGAAGAATATAGATCTAACAAAAAAGTAACATAATGGAAATATTTTGATGAATCATGTATAATAAAGGAAAAACGTGTAAGGCGTGTGTATATGAACTCTGAAATAATAATGTACCAGACTGAAGATGGTTTAACAAAAATAGAAACTACTTTTGAAAATGATACTGTTTGGCTCTCCATTGACAAAATGGCGGAATTATTTCAGCGTGATAAGTCTACTATCTCTCGTCACATAAAAAACATATTTAATGAAGGTGAACTGACACGTAATTCAGTTGTTGCAAATTTTGCAACAACTGCAGCTGACGGTAAAACATATCAAGTAGAATATTATAATTTAGATGTAATTATTTCAGTAGGCTATCGTGTAAAATCCTTGCGAGGCACACAGTTCAGAAATCCTTTAGGAGGGGATAAACATGAAAAAGATTAGGTTAATTGCAAGAGAAAGAATTATTAATCCTGAAACTTGGAGAGTGCATAATGACGCTGGGCTTATGGCCTTAAATGGATATTACGAGAATGTTTTTCAAGTTGATGAGAAGTATAATAAAACTATGTTTATACTTGAACTCGAAGAAAAGTATCCTGAACTAAAAGGACGATCTTTTGAAATTATCGAACTATAAAACAGGAGCAAAAAATTAAAGCCAATATTTTGCATTTTTGAAGGAGTTATATAAGCTTCTCATTATGTTTATAATGAATGCTTTTATTTTATAAATGAGCGGGAAATTTATGTGCTAAAAGATTGTATCTACTTTGGCCTGTTTCTTTGTTATTTATGTTATACTTAGAAATAATATATGCTAAATATCTTATTGAATATTAAGTTATTTATAGAACAGGAGGCGAAACAACAATGGCTGAAGAGTTTAAGAATATAATGCTTGAAAACATTGATGAAGAACATCTTTGTTGTGCTATCTCTGACAAAAAGCATCAGCAAGGTGTCGGTATAAAAAAACAGTGGCTCAAGGAACAGATACCACAAGGTCATGTTTTCAGAAAGCTTGACGAAAGGGGAAAAGTTTTTATAGAATATGCACCTTTGGAAATAGCTTGGGTTCCTGTGACCGGTGATAACTATATTTATATCTATTGTCTCTGGGTATCCGGAGCCTTTAAGGGCAAGGGATATGCAAAGCAATTGCTAAGCTACTGTATCGAGGATGCTAAAAAACAAGGGAAATCAGGTATTTGTATACTAACTTCAAAAAAGAAAAAACCTTTTTTATCAGAAAAGAAGTTTATGCAGAAGTTTGGGTTTGAAGCTGTAGATGATATTGGTGAATATGAGCTTCTTGCTTTGGCTTTTGATAAAAACAGGCCTGCTTTTGCAAAATCAGTAAAAAAGCAATCCATAGAAAGCAAAGATTTGACAATTTATTATGGAATGCAATGTCCTTGCATTCCCGATTGTATACAACAAATTAAGACCCATTGTCAAAACAGTAATATCCCCGTCAACTTAATTGCCGTTGATAATCTTGAAAAGGCGAAGAACTTACCATGTGTTTTTAATAACTGGGCGGTATTTTTTAACGGACAATTTCAAACGGTACATCTTCTTAACGTGGGATTACTTAAAAAGATGGTTGGTATATAGATTTAACCATAATCAGGTGCGGACACATAATTTAAATTATTTATATGAGGTGAAAAATGACTGAGGTTTATTTCGTAAGACATGCGGAACCAAATTATATGAATCATGACGACGAGCTGAGGGAACTTACCGAGAAAGGTATGACTGACAGAATGCTTGTTACGGATTTTCTGAAAGATAAAAATATCGATGCGGTTCTGTCAAGCCCGTATAAACGTTCTGTTGACACGGTGAAAGATTTTGCAGATAAATATGGGCATCAGGTAGTAATTGTTTCCGGCTTTAAGGAAAGAAAAATTGACAGCGTTTGGATTGATGACTTTACTGCATTCAGCCAACGGCAATGGATGGATTTTGATTATAAGCTTACCGACGGAGAAACATTGAGAGAGGTGCAGAACAGGAATATTGATGCTCTGAAATGGACTTTGAACAAATACAGGAATAAGCGCATTGCAATCGGCAGCCATGGCACCGCTCTGAGTACGATTATCAATTGTTATGATACCTCTTTTGGGTATGACTCTTTTAATAATATTAAAGAAATTATGCCCTGGATTGTAAAATTCACATTTGACGAGGAATGCCTGCAAAGTATTGAAATGTTTGATCTCTTTGCAAAATAACTTTAAATCTTTTTTTCAGGAGAATGCTCATTTTAGAGAGCCGCAGGGATACATAAAATATCCGGGTGGCTTTTTTTATAGTAAAATAATGGTAAAGGGTGTATAATATGAAAAGGAAATCTCCTTGATATAAAAAGCGATAACATTATTAGGGGAAAATAGGATATGAAAAACAATAAAAAAACCGATGAAAAGTGTAAGTATGTATTAGTGCTGATGTCTTTATTAATTACTTTAATTTTTGGAGCCTGTGAGAAAAGTCTTGACACAGACGCCGAAGCCTGTGAGGAAAAAACAGAAGCCAATGAGAGCATTGAGGTTGACTTAAATATTGAAGATGCAGAGATAAATACAAAAACAGAGGAAGACTTAAATTCCTATGATTTTACACTTACCTTCGCGGGAGATATTAATTTTGATGAAAACTGGTATACCATGAGACATTACAATAGGGTTGAAAATGGAATTTATGACTGTATTTCACCGGAATTAATACAGATAATGCAGGATGCGGATATTATGTGCTTAAACAACGAATTTACATACAGCACCGGCGGCTCTCCCTTGGGAAAGACCTATACATTCAGAGCGCATCCATCAAGGGTGAATATTTTGAAGGAGTTAGGTGTTGACATTGTAACTCTTGCCAACAATCATGTGTATGATTACGGGGAGCAAGCCCTTATAGATACCATGGAAACCTTAAAAGGAGCAGATATACTTTATTGCGGTGCAGGTAACAACCTGGAGGAAGCTATGGCTCCTGTATATTTTGAAATAGACGGAAAGAAGGTTGCATATGTTGCTGCTTCAAGAGCTGAGAAAAGTAAGGTAACTCCTCAGGCTGCGGAGGATTCTCCCGGCATATTGCATTGCTACGATACAGGGCTGTTTATCGAGACAATAAAAGAAGCAAAAGAAAATGCAGATTATGTTATTGCTTATGTTCACTGGGGTACAGAATTCACTCATGTATTAGAGGACGTACAGCTTGTTACGGGAAAGGATTATCTGGATGCAGGCGCGGATGTAGTAATAGGTGCTCATCCGCATTGTCTTCAGGGTATAGAGTACTATAATGGTAAATATATAATATATAGTTTAGGAAACTATTGGTTTAACGGACAGGACATAGATACAATGCTGTTAAACGTCCGGTTTTATGGTGACGATACAGAAGAATTTATGGAGGTGGAGGTTGTACCTGCATTTCAAACATACAATACAACTAAGTTTATAAGCTCGCAATCTGAAAAGGAACGCATCTATTCACTTCTGGAGGATATGTCAATAAACATAGAAATTAACGATATAGGGATTGTCACCGGGATCAGCCGATGAGAATTTATTTACTCTTGCAACTTAATTATACCATATATATGCAAAAATAAACAGTCTGTTTTTTTAATTCTTCCGGTGCTATACTTTTGCTTACTAAATAAAGCAGGGGGATTGCTATGGGGAAAAAGAATCAATATGATCTGGAATTTGAAAAATGCAGGCTTGAAAAAACCATTTCTGTTGCTCGAAAAGAGCTGGAGAGCGCTAAGCGTGATAATGAGGGTAATGAGGATGAAATAATTTCTATGAAGCGTGAAATGAGGGATAATTCAACTCATTCAATATCTAATTTGTGGCAAAGTCAGAATTTTGAGGATTTTATAGAGCTGAGTCAATATACCAATCCGATTACACAGAAAATTTCAGCACATGAAACAATTGTTAAAAGAATTTCAGCATTGGAGAAATTAATCAATTTTCCTTATTTTGCGCGCATTGATTTTAAATTTAACGATGAAGAAGAATTTGAAAAGGTATATATAGGGCGTTCTTCGTTAAGTGAAGATGATACGGATGAAACGTATGTGTATGACTGGAGATCACCCATAGCCGGCATGTTTTACCGTTTCGTAACCGGTCCGGCATTTTATGAAGCCCCTCTGGGCAGAATAACCGGAGAAATAAATTTAAAACGGCAATATGAAATTAAAAATGGAGTGCTGGA
>JAFACY010000272.1 GCA_023425285.1 Bacillota bacterium | reverse complement strand
TTATAGCAAAAAAAATGGTTGATAACATCGCTGCTTCAATTTGCTACGTAGACCCCGAAAATGCGTCATACTACAAGGAAAATGCAGAGAACTACAAGAATCAGCTGGATGAATTGGATGCAGAACTCAAAGAGATAGTAAATAACGCAAAGCATAATAAAATTTATTTCGGAGGAAGATTTGCTCTCCACTATTTCACAGAGGAATACGGATTGGAATATATGTCTGCTTACGACAATTGTTCCTCTGAAACAGAACCGAGTGCTCACGATATAGCCAAAATAATTGATGAAATCAGTGAAAACAAAATTCCGGTAATATATTATGAGGAGCTTACCGACCCCAAGGTTTCAAGAAGCATCAGCGAGGATACGGGTGTTGAAATGCTTTTGTTCCACTCATGCCACAATGTATCAAAAGAGGATTTCAATAATGGTATAACTTATCTGGATCTGATGAAACAAAATGCGGAAAATTTAAGGAAAGGACTTTATTAACAGCAGATGGCAAATTTGATTAAATGTGAAAATTTGAATTTTTATTATGAAAGACACCATGCGGTAAAGGATGTAAGCTTTGATGTAAACGAAGGCGATTATTTGTCAATAGTCGGAGAAAACGGCTCAGGCAAAAGCACATTGATGAAGGGACTCTTAGGTCTTAAGAGCCCCTCCTCGGGAGAAATTCTGTTTAACGGAATCAAGCAAAACCAAATCGGTTATCTCCCCCAGCAAAATCCCGTAAAATTTGATTTCCCGGCTTCTGTTTACGAGGTTGTTTTATCGGGTTGTCTGAGCTCCAAGGGCTTAAGTCCGTTTTATGGCAAAAAGGACAAGAAAAAAACTCTTGAAAATATGGATAAACTGGGGATACGCAATTTATCAAAGACATCCTACCGTGACTTATCGGGAGGTCAGCAGCAAAGAGTTCTTCTTGCGAGAGCGCTTTGTGCCACAGAAAAGCTTTTGCTGCTGGATGAGCCCGTTTCCGGACTTGACCCTCTTGTGACCGCGGAGCTGTACCAGCTCATAGACAGGCTGAACAAGGATTATGGTGTTACAATAATCATGATTTCTCATGATATTCTCAGCGCCGTAAAATATTCTAATGTAATTTTACACATGAACACAACATCCCTGTTCTTCGGAGATGTTGCGAAATACAAGGAAACCGCTGTTTACAAACGAATGATAGGAGGTAATGAAAATGATTGATATAATTGTCGAACTGATGTCATACACCTTTATCAGGCGTGCACTGCTGGTCGGTATTTTAGTTTCTCTGTGTGCCGCAATATTGGGAGTGAGTCTGGTACTGAAAAGATACTCCATGATCGGTGACGGACTGTCTCATGTGGGTTTCGGTTCATTATCCGTGGCAATGGCATTTAATTTAGCGCCTTTGCAGGTTTCAATACCTGTTGTTGTGCTTGCTGCCTTTTTTCTGCTGAGAATCAGTGAAAGCAGCAAAATAAAGGGTGATGCCGCAATTGCACTGATTTCCAGCAGCTCTCTGGCAATAGGCGTAATTGTTACATCTCTTACCACAGGGATGAATACAGACGTGTGCAATTACATGTTCGGAAGCATTTTAGCCATGCAGAAGAGCGATGTATATCTGAGTGTGGTATTGTCGGTTATCGTGTTAATTTTGTACGGCATATTTTACAACAAAATATTTGCCGTTACATTTGACGAAAGCTTTGCAAAGGCAACCGGCATCAAGGCTGGAAGGTATAATATGCTTGTGGCACTGTTAACCGCTCTCACGATTGTTATAGGCATGAGACTGATGGGTGCACTGCTCATATCAAGCCTGATTATATTCCCGTCTCTGACCTCCATGAGGATATTCGGCAGCTTCAAGGGTGTAATAATAACCTCTGCCATATTGTCGGTCATATGCTTTTTCATAGGAATTGTTATTTCCTTTCAATACAATATACCTGCGGGAGCGAGCGTTGTGGCCGTAAATCTGATGGCATTTATCGCAGCCTCTTGTATTGCTGCAGTAAGAAAGATCGGAGTGAACTAAAATGAAAATAATACTTTTAATTCTAATCACAATTTTTGCATTTACAGGCTGCAGCAACAATGAATCAAAAGATGTAACACCGCCGCCTTCAAATGAGCAAATAATTGAAAGCAATGAGAATAATTCAACCGACGGCAAGACTACAGTCGAGCACTTAATGGACAATGCTTTAATTGATTCCATGAAAAACAACGAGGAAGGTGTAATTGCAATAAGAGATAAAATGTTTATAGCACAAACAAACGATATTTATCTCAATCCTGAGGAATACACGGACAAAACAATAAAATGGGAAGGAATATACACCGAGGTTGCAAATCCCGAAACCGGTCAGCAATACAGATTTGTCATAAGATACGGTCCCGGATGCTGCGGATATGACGGAACGGCAGGATTTGAAATATTGTATGACGGAGAGCTTCCTAAAAAAAATGACTGGGTCGAAGCAGAAGGCAAAATTGAAATGGTGGAAGAAAACGGTAATGAATTTATAGCCATACGACTTTCAAATCTTACTGTTCTCGATGTGCGTGGTCAGGAATTTGTCGCAAATTAGCTTGTCTCATTTTTTTGGAAATAATTTTTAAGCATATAAAAAAACTTTCTGCAAAAAATATGCTTGAGGTGATTAATTTGAAAATGACAAATAAAGTCTGGGTCGGAGTAGGCTTAGCAGCAGCGGCAGCAACAGCGGTTGCAGTTACTCCGATGGTAAGAAATATGACCAATAACAAAACGCTTAGTAATGCTTTATCGATGAATCAAGGTAAAAATTCAATTCACTAATAATCATCTTAAAAGGTAACCCTTATGGGTTATCTTTTTTGATTTGCACATCGTTCGTATATGTACGAACAAATTTAAAATTTTAGGGTTGATTGTTGTCGAATTTTGAGATACAATGTTTTTGACTAAAAATATTGTAATATTGAATTAAAAAGGAGAAATATGTTTACTATAGATAAATATGTTGTTGCCGGAAGCCTGGAAGAAGCATACGAACTGAATAAGAGCAGGAGAAATGCCATAATAGGCGGCATGCTGTGGATGAGAATGGGAAGAAAGAAAATCAGTACCGCAATTGATTTATCTGCCTTGAATCTCAATAAGATCGAAGAAGACAACGAAAGCTTCAGAATCGGATGCATGTGCACATTGAGAGATCTGGAAACTCACGAAAGCCTCAACAAATGCTTCAATTCTGTTTTCTTCAAATCACTAAAGCACATTGTGGGAGTTCAGATGAGAAACCTTGCAACAATAGGAGGAAGCATACGGTCAAGATTCGGTTTTTCGGATATATTGACGGTACTGCTGTCACTGGACAGCTATGTTGAATTATTTAAGGGAGGTATTGTTCCCTTAAGCGAATATGTCAGCATGCCGCTTGATAATGATATTTTAGTGAAAATTATTATAAAAAAAGACGGAAGAATATCCTCATACAACAGTCACCGCATGAGCGCAACAGATTTTCCCGTTCTTACCTGTGCAGTTGCAAATAAGGAAAATGAATGGTTTGTAGTTGTGGGTGCACGACCTATGAAGGGTGTACTACGCACATTCACCCTGGACGAAAATTACAAAAAGGATAATATAGATAAGGCAGTATCAGGCGTTATTGACAGCATTTCCTTCGGGACAAACATCCGCGGCAGCAGGGAGTACAGACAAATACTTGCCGATGCTCTCATAAAAAGAGGAATTGACGAAATACTGAACGGAGGATATTATGCAGATTAAATTGTGGATAAACGATAAAGAATATACAGATGACATATTGCCCGACACGATACTTCTTGACTTTCTGAGGTCGAAGGGGTGTCTGAGCGTAAAGCGCGGCTGTGAAACTTCAAACTGCGGACTTTGTACCGTGCTGTTAGAGGACAAGCCGATTTTGTCATGTTCAACTCTTGCTGTGAGAGCAAATGGTCTCAGAGTCACCACCATTGAGGGAATGCAGGAGGATGCGGCAGATTTCGGAGGCTTTTTAGCCGATGAGGGTGCGGAGCAATGCGGTTTTTGCAGCCCCGGATTTATAATGAACGTAATTGCCATGAAAAACGAATTGAACAACCCCACAGAGGATGAAATAAAAAATTACCTGGAAGGTAATCTCTGTCGCTGCACAGGATACATGGGACAGCTCAGAGCCGTAAAAAAATATCTGGAAAAATATTCGGATATGAAGAAAGGAGCATGACATGAAGTTCGTAAATAAACCCGTAAGAAAAAAGGATGCAATGTCACTCGTAACGGGAAAGCCCGTATACACCGATGATGTTACACAGGGCAGCAGCCTTGTCGTAAAGCTTCTGAGAAGTCCGCATGCCCATGCTCTCATAGAAGAAATAAACACGGAAAAAGCAAAAAATGTTTCAGGCATAGAATGCATATTAACCTATGAGGATGTTCCTCAATCGAGATTCACTACTGCAGGTCAATCATATCCGGAGCCCAGCCCTTACGACAGGCTGATACTTGATAAAAGGCTCAGATGTGTGGGAGACCCGGTGGCAATAGTTGCCGGCAGAGACGAAAGAGCCGTTGATAAGGCACTGTCAATGATAAAGGTAAAATACAATGTTCTTGAGCCGCTTCTTGATTTCAGAAATGCAATGGACAATGAAATTTTAGTACATCCTGAGGATGATTTTGTAAGTCTGGTTGAGGTCGGAGCCGATAACAAAAGAAACCTGTGCTCCTCCGAACGCATGAGTATAGGAAATGTGGATGAAGAGCTGGCAAAGTGCGCACATATAATCGAAGAAGACTATCACACGAAGGCTAACAATCAGACTATGATGGAAACCTTCAGAACATATACGAGCATCGATGCTTATGGAAGGCTGAACATTATAAGCTCCACTCAGATACCCTTCCACGTGAGACGCATACTCTCAAACGCCCTGCAAATTCCAAAGTCTCAGATTCGTGTCATCAAGCCGAGAATCGGCGGAGGCTTCGGAGCAAAGCAATCTGTGGTGAGCGAGCTGTTTCCTGCCATAGTAACATGGATAACAAAAAAACCGGCAAAGATGATTTATTCCCGTAAGGAAAGCTTCACCAACGGAAGTCCCCGCCATGAAGCGGTAATAAAAATACGTCTCGGTGCCGACGAAAACGGAATGATTAAGGCAATACACATGTATTCGTTGTGGAATGCCGGTGCTTACGGAGATCACGGACCTACCACCGTAGGATTGTCCGGACACAAGGCGATGACAATATACAATGCAAATGCCTATAAATTTGATTTTGATGTGGTTTATTCAAATACAATGGGAGCAGGAGCATATAGAGGCTACGGAGCAACACAGGGCTTCTTTGCATTGGAATCTGCCGTAAATGAATTGGCTGCAAGGCTGAACATGGACCCGACGGTTTTAAGGATGAATAACATGCTTACACAAAACAGTGTAGGAAAAACACTGCCCACCTATTACAACGAGGTGTTAAAAAGCTGTACATTGGATAAATGCCTGGAAAAAGCCAAGAAAATGATTGACTGGGATAAAAAATATCCCTGCCGGGATATGGGTAATCACAAGGTTCGTTCCGTGGGATGTGCCGTTGCCATGCAGGGCTCCGGAATTTCAAATGTGGACGTGGGTGCTGTGGAAATAAGACTGAACGATGACGGATTTTACACCCTGATGATAGGTGCCACCGATATGGGAACAGGCTGCGACACCATACTTGCCCAGATGGCTGCCGACTGTATGGACTGCGAATATGACAACATCATAGTCCATGGTGTTGATACGGACCTTTCGCCCTACGATACCGGCTCTTACGCTTCAAGCACCACATATATAACCGGAATGGCTGTAGTCAAGGCATGTGAAACGCTTAAAAACAAGATACTTGCAGAGGGAGCAAAAAAATTAGGCTGCTCTGTTGAGGATACGGAATTTGACGGCAAGACAGTCTACAATGCCAAAACTAACGAAGGTATTTCATTGTCGGAACTGGCAAACGGCAACTACGTGGGCTCAAACAATTATCTGTCCGCTGCCGAATCTCATTATTCCCCCGTTTCTCCTCCTCCATTCATGGCAGGTCTGGTTGAAATTGAGGTTGACAAGCTCACAGGCAAGATAGACATAATAGATTACGTGGGAGTTATTGACTGCGGAACCGTTATAAATCCTAATCTGGCGAGAGTTCAGGCAGAGGGAGGAATTGTCCAGGCTATGGGAATGGCCATGTACGAGGATATAATTTATGACAGCAAGGGCAGAATGATGAACGATTCATTCATGCAATACAAAATACCGTCAAGGCTGGATGTGGGAAATATCAGAATTGATTTTGAATCAAGCTATGAACCATCCGGACCATTCGGGGCTAAATCAATAGGCGAGCTGGTAATCAATACTCCCCCTCCCGCAATAGCAAATGCCGTATACAATGCAACGAAGGTTAATATAAGAAATTTACCTATTACAAGTGAAAAAATAATGATGGGTATGTTAAAAAAAGCATAAGATTTTAAAATTCAAAAGATGAGATCGCTCGCTATAGCTCAGGATGACCCATACTGTCATTCCGAGTGTAACGAGGAATCTCATCTTTTAATTACCCTATTATTTCTTCTATACTTAAAACACCGTAAAACCAGAATTTGAACTTGACGGGCATAGAGGGCAGATTGGTGACCTCCACGCTGAAATCTGTGCTGTCCGATTCAAAAAAATTCACTTTTACAGTCCTCATCAGATTATCATTTAAATCATACAGACTGTATTCATGCCTCAAGTCATTTTTAACGGGCATGTTTGAACTGAAATGCAGTATGAACACCTCCTTGTGAAGCTGGCTGTCATACACGATGTTGTAATCCCTGATGTAGTTTTTATCATGGAAAAACATTTCGGGGCGAACCTCATACATTTTATTTTTCCCGAACAAATTGCATGCTCTTTTATAGTCCGCACTGCATCTGAAAATTATATTTTTAAGCTTAGTTATGGGAACGGGTTCGTCAATCAGCAGCTCATCATCGTACAAAAAAGCCAGCTCATTATAAATTATGTCTTCATTAAACAAAAGGTACACGGGTGTATTCAGTCGATTCATAATATTATAATTATTCTTCTCAACAAAATAAAACCGTGTACATCTCTTAATTTTATCAGAAATATTATTAACTTCCTCTTCATCCAGAACATCCGCAAACTCGATGTTATTTGCATAACACAAATATCTGCTGCAAAGATAACCGACGCTTATGATAGAATTCAAATTTGAAAAATCCGTAAAATGAAGAAGGTCTGCCGTTTCCTTCACAATAATCCCCCCAAAATAAACATGTGTTACTATAATTTATATTGGTGAGGGCTTTTATTTATGTAATTAAATATTATTATTTAACGGACGACGCAGATAAAACCAGGGACAGATATTTTTCCTCCGAGGTTGCTCCCCTTGATGTTAAAACTATGGGCACCTTTGCACCCACTATCATGCCTGCCATGGTAGCGCCGGCAAACTCAATCAATGCCTTGCTCAATATGTTACCTGTTGTTATATTGGGAACAAGCAGTATATCCGCCTCTCCTGTTACAGGACTTTCGTATCCTTTTATCTGAGCAGATTCTTTGCTGAATGTCAGATCAACAGATATTGGTCCTTCAATGATGCAATCTTTGATTTCCCCGTCCTGATTCATTTTTTTGAGATTATCCGCATCCACAGCCTCCGGCATCTTAGGATTAACTGTTTCAACTGCAGTTAAAACCGCAACCTTCGGACATTCATATCCCATTGCCGTAAATACACCCACTGCATTTTCTACAATCTGCTTCTTTTCCTCAAGCTCAGGATACATCATCATTCCGCCGTCGGTAACAGCCATGAGCTTATGATACGCGGGGATTTCCAGGATGGCAACATGAGACATTACGCTTCCCGTTCTCAGTCCTTTTTCCTTATTTACAACAGCCTTTAACAAATCTGCGGTTTGAAGTTTTCCTTTCATAATAAAATCTGCTTTACCTTCATTTATTAATTCAACTGTTTTTTCTGCAGCCTCTGTATCTCCTGATGTATGGATTATTTCATTCTCATCAAAGCTTACAGAAAGATTTTTAAGTATCTGAACAATTTTTTCCTTGTCACCTATCAATACAGGCTCAACAAGCTTATCGTTTACAGCTTTAAATACTGCCTCTAACGTATGTTCATCGTGCGCCGCAGCTACGGCAACTCTTTTTTTTGTATCGTTATTTTGGACTTTAGCAATTAATTCTTTAAAGTTTTTTAATTCCATACTTCCTCCAAAAGATATTTTTACAATATTATATCAATAAATGTATGATTGTTCAAATAGCTTTTATATTATTTGCGGAATTAAATATTCTTTACATTTAATGCTCTGAATGAATTCAATACAGCTAAAAATGTAACTCCCACATCTGCAAATACCGCAGCCCACATTGATGCATAGCCCATGGCACTCAATAACAATATAAGAGCTTTAACACCTATTGCAAATACAATGTTCTGTGTCGCTATTCCCAGAGTCTTCTTTGAAATGTTTATTGCCGTGGCTATTTTTGACGGCTCATCCGTCATTATAACTATGTCTGCTGCTTCTATGGCAGCATCGGAGCCTAATCCTCCCATGGCGATACCTATATCGGCTCTAGCAAGCACGGGAGCATCATTTATGCCGTCACCCACGTACGCAACTTTTCCCTTATGGGTCTCTGAGATTATCTCTTCGATTTTTTCCACCTTATCTCCCGGCAGCAGTTCAGCATACACTCTGTCTATACCAAGCGCCTTGGCAGTTTGCTCCCCTATTTGTTTATTGTCACCTGTGAGCATTATTGTCTGATTTATTTTAAGCTCTTTGAGCTTCTTAATCGCTGCTGCGGAATCTTCCTTAACCTCATCAGCTATCAATATATATCCTGCGTAATTACCGTCAATGGCAACATGCACAACGGTACCGCTTATATTCTCTTTTGAAAAGCTTATATTTTCCCTGGACATTAATTTCTCGTTACCAGCAAAAATTCTCCTGCCGTCTACCACGGCAGAAACTCCATGTCCGGGTATTTCTTCAACATCCTTAATTAAATCATTTTCTATTTCCTTGCCGTAAGCACGCTTTAATGACATGGAAATAGGATGGTTAGAGTAATTTTCCGCAGATGCGGCATATTTCAGCAGTTCTTCGCCGCTTATATCCTTTGGTTTTATTTCCTGAACGTTAAATACACCCTTGGTCAATGTACCCGTTTTATCAAAAACAATAGTTTCAGTCTGTGCCAGAACCTCTAAATAATTGCTTCCCTTTATCAAAATACCCTTTTTGGAGCTTCCTCCTATTCCCCCGAAAAAGCTTAAGGGAACAGAAATAACCAACGCACACGGACAGGAAACAACTAAAAACGATAAACTTCTGTATATCCAGTCCTTAAATACCTCTCCTTCTATTATCAAAGGAGGTACAATTGCAAGGACTGCTGCAATTATAACCACTATTGGTGTGTAATATTTTGCAAACTTAGTGATAAATTTTTCCGACTTTGATTTTTTACTGCTTGCATTTTCAACCATGTCAAGAATTTTACTGACCGTAGATTCTTCAAATTCCTTAGTTACCTCCACAGTTATCAGACCGTTCATATTTATAAATCCGCTTAAAATATCACTTCCCGCAAAAACCTCTCTCGGAACCGACTCTCCTGTCAATGCAGATGTGTCCAGCATTGACGAGCCTTCCGTAATCTTGCCGTCAAGGGGCACCTTTTCTCCGGGCTTAATGACAATAATGTCACCAACCTTCACATCCTCGGGGTCTTTTTTTATTAACTCTTCTCCCACCTTTACATTTGCATAATCAGGACGGATATCCATCAGTCCTGCTATGGATTTTCTTGATTCTCCCACAGCGTATGCCTGAAACGCTTCTCCCAACTGGTAGAACAGCATAACAGCAACACCCTCCGGAGCTTCATTTATTAAAAACGCACCGATTGAAGCTATTGCCATCAGAAAATTTTCGTCAAATACATTTCCTCTGAAAATATTTCGTACTGCCCTTTTTACAACATCTCCGCCTGCCAGAATAAAGCTTATTAAAAATAGTATTAATTTCAGTATTTCACCCTCTGCTATGATACCTGCCACAAAAAACAGAGCGCTTATTATTAATCTTTTAACTAATTTATTAACAAATCTTGTCATGTCTGCCTATGCGGTCCTGAATATAACGTCAGGCTCATATTTGTTTACAATCTTTTTGGCGGTATCTGCTATTTCCTGCATTTTGTCTTCTGCTGCTTCTATAGTTAACTTTGTTGTCATTAAATTAATTGATGCGCTCTCTACTCCATCAATCTTATTTATATCATTTTCAATTTTTGCTGCGCAGTTTGCGCAATCTAACCCTTCAAGTACAAATTTCTTTTTCATAACGTCCTCCAAATATAAATTATTTATTCTTTAATATGTTCCATACCTGTTTCAAATATTGCCTTCACATGATCATCATGCAAAGAATAATATACAACCTTGCCTTCTTTTCTGAACTTAACCAGATTGGCCTGTCTCAATGACTTAAGCTGATGAGATATTGCTGATTTTGTCATATTAAGCAAGACAGCTATATCGCACACACACATTTCATGTTCGTCAAGTGCCCATATTATTCTTACTCTTGTGCTGTCACCCAGGACCTTGAAAAAATCCGCCAAATCATACAGCTCATCTTCATCGGGCATCCTATTTCGCACTTCTTCCACCACATCAGAATGCAGTACGTCACAATCATGAACTATATCATCTCTACCCATAGATATCCTCCTTTGATTATTTAATGTTGTTTAGTTGAATAATTGTTCAGTTGAACAGTTGTTCAATCGTTAAGTTAATTATAGTTGAATGACTGCTCAATTGTCAATAGGCATTTTTGAAAATATCTAAATATTTTATTTTATTTTTTTACAAAAAAAGACGCCGTTCAGACGGGCAGTCGCAGCGTATTGGACATACGCGAGGACTGACCGTCTGAACGGCAACGACGCAGGCGGGCATTTTCGGCTGTCTATCTTTCCGAATCCACTCCGCTTGAAAAATCTATTATCTCCGACTGAGAAAATATTGCACCTGTTTCTTCAAACTCTATGATTTCGTCATCCTCAAGTCCTTCTCCTGCCGGCATTTCCTCCGGTTTCGGGCTTGATGTACCCTCATATGACGAATTCTTTGCAACATTTCCATCCTTGTCTACCACCCATAGTCTGCTGAAGGGTGAAATTCTCCCGGCTTTTAAATTATACTTCTTAATAATTTTTTCATCCAAGGGCAGCAACCCCTCTTCTGTTTTTAAAAATAATTCCTGCATGCAGCCTCCCGATTACTATCTATATTTCATAGTATGGCTGAAAATGCAGAATTTATCCTAAGTAAGTCTTTTATATAATTATACTATTTCTGACCCGTCGTATACTTCTCCGCCTGCTTCCGGCAAAACACCGTAGCGCTTAGTCCACAGCGTCTTATATTTAACTGCCTGGGCGTGCATTTTGCTCACATCCTCGGAAAGCTGCTTCACAACCTTGCCGGGCATACCCATAACAAGAGAGTATGGAGGTATCAAGTCATTCTCCTTCACCAATGCTCCGGCCGCTATTATACTTCCTCTGCCTATTTTTGCTCCGTTCAGAATAATGGCTCCCATTCCTATCAGGCAGTGATCCTCCACTCTGCATCCGTGAAGTATGGCTCCGTGACCGATAGTTACATAATCACCTATAAAGGTATCCATCGTGTCCTCTACGTGAATTACGGCATTGTCCTGTACGTTCGTATATTTACCTATGCGTATTGTGTTGATGTCTCCTCTCGCAACCGCATTGTGCCATACACTGCTGTATTCCTCCATTATAACATTTCCTATCAAACACGCGCCTTCCGCCACATATGCTTTCTCACTTATTACGGGCATGTTGCCCTCAAATTCTTTTAACATATAAACCTCTCTCTTTCTAAATTATGATATATCTCCGTTTTGTCATCCCGAGCGATAGCGAGGGATCTCAGAACTTCAGAATGACATTAGCATTGCACTTGACATTTAACTTGAATATGTACAATTTACATTATATAATATTAAAACAAATCATATACGGAGTAAATTATGAATGCTTTAGTTTTAAAATTTATTGCTCTTTCCACCATGATAATAGACCATTACGGTGCCATATTCCAAAGCAATGTTGATATTTACAGAATCATAGGAAGAATAAGCTTTCCTATTTATTGCTTTTTACTGGTTGAAGGTTATTTCCATACATCCAACTTAAAGAAATACGCTCTGAGATTATTGGTATTTGCTTTTATTTCCGAAATTCCTTTCGATCTTGCGTTTTTTAATGAAATAGGCTTTGCCCATCAAAATATATTTTTTACATTATTTTTGGGACTTATGACTATTTACATAATAGATAACAAAAATATCAGCTCGCAATTCATAAAATTCGCAGCTATACCTGCATCATGTATATTGGCAATAATCTTAGCCGTAGATTACAACGCAATCGGAATTATTTACATATTATCATTTTACTATACAAAAAAACATACGAAATTAATCAGGTTTTCATTGATAGGAATAACAATGGCAGCGGCAAATTATGGCTCATATATACTTCAACAATTTTCACTTCTTGCACTGCCGGTTGTAATTTTAAGCAACGGGAAGCCCGGTCCGAAAAATAAATTCCTGCAAATATCCTTCTATGCCGCATATCCCCTGCATCTGCTTCTATTTTACCTGATTAAAAGTCGCTTCCTCTTTTAATGACTTCCTTCATTTTAGCCATTATCCTTTCATAGCTGCCTGTTGAATGAGGAACAAGACATTTTGAGCAGTCCTTTATTCCGCGGGTTATAATATAATTTCCTCCGCATTCATCCTTCAGCATGTATAACGGACAATAGCAAAAAAGGCAGTTAAAACTTTCCGGCTCATTGGTTTTATGGCATGGGAAATATTCACATTTGTTGTTTTGAAAAAATTTATAATTTTCTGTACTCACTTTTACACTCCTCCAAACTATATATATTATAGCACAATAAAAGCTTGAGAGGAATACCCAAGCCTTCATTGTAAACATACTTATTGGATTCATGAAAAAAGGATTATTGCAAGACATAACTCACGACCAATAACATGCTGTTACAACTATTATAGTATACGGAAACGGTCTTTGTCTATGTTAATTATGTAACAAATATCTATTCGAATTTTGGAAAAAACAGAAAAACTATATTAAAATCATTTCAATGCATTTATATTATCATTGATTTTCCAACAGTAATTATAATAAAGTCATTCCACATTTCTGGCATATATTACATATATTTAATATATATTTTAACAATAATTTCTTTTTAATTGATAAAAATTAATATATTGAATATTCTTTCAATTTTAATCAATTCCCACACTTAAAATTTATTGTATTTACCTTTATAATATTGTAAAATAAATGTGCATAAGGCATCCTTATGATTTTATTTACCGAAAGGAGTGTTGTATTATGACTTACAATAAAACAATGTATATTGCAGTACCCCCGGAGGTGGATGAAAGCCTCCGATAAATGATTTCTTAATTTCAGGAGGATAATTTGAACAAATTTAATATGAAAGAATACGGACTCGGTGAAAGATTCATCAATGAGTCAACTTTGTACGAGAATCAAAGTATAGGCAGAATAGCTTCGCAGGATAAAGGCTTATATAAGTTAATTTCCGAAAAGGGAGAATTAAGGGCTCAGATTTCAGGAAAATTCAGATATAACGCATCAGGCGTGTCTGATTATCCCGCCGTTGGAGATTTTGTAATGTTTGACGAAAATGAAGGCGGCAATGCAATAATCAACCATGTCCTGACGAGAAAAAGTGCTTTTATACGAAAAGCGGCAGGTACATCAAACAATGAACAGATTGTCGCTTCAAATATAGATACGGTATTTATCTGCATGTCGCTTAACAATGATTTTAATATCAGGCGATTGGAAAGATATATAAGTGTAGGCTGGGACAGCGGTGCAACTCCGGTGATTGTCCTGACAAAATCTGATCTGTGCGGCAGTTATGATGACATTATGAAAGAGCTTGAAGATGTTGCCATAGGTATCGATATAATTGTAACCTCAAGCTTGAAGGATGATGTTTTGTCTGTAAAAAAATATATCGGAGAAGGTCAAACCATAGCCTTTATCGGTTCATCAGGCGTGGGTAAGACGACTCTCATCAATAAGCTCATGGGCGAGGAAATATTCGAAACCCAGGGTCTGAGAAATGACGACAGAGGAAGGCATACCACCACTTCAAGAGAGCTGACTTTGCTGCCCTCAGGAGGCGTTGTTATAGATACGCCGGGTATGAGAGAGCTTGGATTGGAAGGTGCGGACCTTTCAAAAGCATTTGCAGATATTGACGAGCTGTCTGAAAGCTGTAAGTTCAGCGATTGTACACATAAAAATGAACCGGGTTGTGCTGTAAAGCAGGCTGTCGAAAACGGGCTTTTGTCTGAGGACAGGTTAGCAAGTTATTTTAAGCTCAATAAGGAATTGAGATACGAAAACTTAAATTCTAAGCAAATAGAGCAAAAGAAGCTCAATGAAATGTTTAAAAGTGTAGGCGGAATGAAAAGTTTCAAAAAAATGATAAAAAACAAAAATAAATAAATGAAGGGCATTCCGGAAAGGAATGCCCCTTAATGTCTTATAAGTTATATTTTTTCATTTTTCTCCAGAGTGTAGATCTGCTCATACCTAATTCCTCTGCTGCCTTCTGCATTGATAAATCGTTGTTTTTCAATGCTGCCATTATTCTTTCGGCTTCCCATTTTTCCAGGCTTCTATCCGATTGAACCACATGTGTGCTGTTTTCAGATACCATTTTAATATAATCGTTCTGATGAACGAATTCTTCGATGACCTGATCAAAATCATAAAATGTTCCTTGATATTGAAGCATGACACAAATTCTTTCTACGAAGTTTTGAAGCTCTCTTATATTTCCATACCACTGATAGCCCTCCACCCTTTTCATTATTTCGTGGAATTTGTCAATGTATTTCGTGTAATCCTTACCTAAATTTCTTTCGAAGAAAAATCTGCTTAAAATGACAATATCTCCTTTTCTCTCTCTTAGCGGAGGAACATATAAATTAAGCACTCCTATTCTGTAGTACAAATCTTCTCTGAATGTCTTTGACTTAACTGCCGCAATCAGATCTTTATTTGTGGCGGTTATTACCCTTACATCAACAGGCAGTCTGACAGTTGAGCCAACCTTTCTTATTTCCTTTTCCTGCAGAACCCTCAGAAGCTGAGCCTGAATTTCTATGGGAATTTCGCCTATCTCGTCCAGAAATATGGTTCCCTTGTGGGCAAGCTCAAACAAGCCCACTTTGCCGCCCTTCAACGCACCTGTAAATGCACCTTCCACATATCCGAAAAGCTCAGATTCCAGAAGGTTAGACGAAAGAGATGCACAGTTTATGGCTACGAAAGGACCATCGTGACGACTGCTGGAATTATGGATGCTTTGAGCAAAAAGCTCCTTTCCGGTTCCCGTTTCTCCCCTTATGAGTATTGTGGAGTCCGAAAAAGCGTAGCTTTCTGCTATCGATATGGTACTCTTCAATACACTTGATTCACCTATAATATCCTTGAAATTGTACTTTGCACACAATCCCTTTTCATTTAAGCTTCTTCTGATTTTATTTTCACTTTCCTGAATGACCTTAACATCTTGAAATGTTGCCACAACACCCTTAACCTCATTGTTTACAACAATGGGTATTCTGTTTGTTGAAACAAGGGTACCGTTTATATCCATCAACTGATTTAATTCTTTTTCCTTCAGGGACAATGAATTAATCATGTCCGTATTTCTTACTATCTGTTTAATGTTCTTGCCTAAGGCATATCCCGGACTGGACTTCACAATTTTTTCGGCGATGTGATTTATTACATCAATGGTTCCGTTTTCATCAATGGATATAATGGCATCGTGAGTGAAATTAAGCACTGCCCTGTATCTTTCCAGTTGTATTTTCAGCTCATTCTGCTTTTGCAGCTCATCCTTCTGAATCTGAAGTATCTGCCTTGCCGTATCTATGGCATTATTTATTGATATCTCCGTATTTTCAATTGTAATATGCTTAAGATTAAATTTATCCGCATATTTTTGCGTCATAACTCCGCCTATACCTAAAACTGCTCCGTCCAGTATAGCTTTTTTGACCTGAATTTCACAGTCCTTATCTGTTTTAAACATGTAAAATCTCGCATCTATATCAAGCATTCTGCACATGCTCTTAATATCATCAACCATTTCATCATAAGTGAAAAAAGCCACCATACCATTTACATTTTTAGCTATCTCAATAGATTCCATGTAGTCAGACAAAAGAACATTGATTGCCACAACAGATACATTCAGTTTCGCTTCCCTTATTGCGACAGCCGTACCCTTCCTGCTTATCAGTATCTTAGCACCTTCATTCACCAGATTCTTTGCAATATTTATGGCATCGCTTAAGGCATCTTGCTTGACAATAGGAACAAATACGCTTATATCTTCGTTTCTTTGCTTTATAATTTCCAGAGTTCGCTTAGCCAGCTGCTCTGTAGGAGCTATCAGCGATATTTCCGTAACCCTTTTAGAGGTGTTTCCTGGTTTTGTAATCAAGATTGACATCCTTTCTCATTATGATAAAACTGTTATTTTTATTTTCTGCATTTGAAACAATTATATTATAGTTATCCCGCTAAGTCCAACAAAAAGTATTGTTAAAAGGACGAACCTTGGCTAAGGTTCGTCCACATAATTACCAATATCTTTAATTAATACATTGCTGGTTATTTTGTATATTAACCAGGTGTCCGCTGAAGTTTCCAGTTATTATGCTTTTTTCATATCTTGCGGCTTCAATTAACTTCTCAACATCTATGCCTGTATCATATCCCATGTCATTCAGCATGTATGCCAGGTCTTCTGTTGCTGTATTTCCTGAAGCACCGGGGG
>JAFACY010000155.1 GCA_023425285.1 Bacillota bacterium | reverse complement strand
GGATGATATCCCCTGCCTCCAGGACTACCAAGTCACCGATCACAATATCTGACGCAGGTATAATTATTTGATTGCCGTCTCTTATTACCCTGGCATTCGGAGCACTTAATTTCTGAAGTGCCTCCACGGATCTTTCAGCTTTGCCCTCCTGATATATTCCAAGAACAGCATTGACTACCACAATGGCAAGTATGACAATCGCATCCTCTTTTTCTCCTACGGATGCCGAAATACCTGCTGCCACCATCAAAATAATGATAAGAAAGTCTGTAAACTGAGCAATCAATTTTGACAAGAAGCTTTTCTTGCCCGAGACCTCTAATTCATTTTTGCCATAATCCTCTAACCGCTTTTCAGCTTCTCGCTCACTAAGCCCGTGATTCAAATCCGTCCTTAGTTCCTTTACCAATTCACCTTTACCGATATTATACCATTCCAATGTTTTTCCCCCTTAATAATCTGATGTAATTTAGTCAGTTTTTCAGACATGTAATAGTATAATATATTTAAGCTTTTATATTTTATTACAAAAATTAAGGGACATACCCTAACAGACTTTCATCTGTCAGGATATGTCCCATTTGTACTTGTTTTATATTTACTTTGCTAAAATCTGACCCATTCTCACTCCCATGAGGGATGCCATCATCAGACCTCTGGTCCAGCCGCTTGAATCACCCAGACAATATAAATTTTTGATGCTTGATTCAAAATCTTCTGATATTTCAACTTTGTTGCTGTAGAATTTCACTTCAGGTCCGTACAAAAGAGTTTCGGTTCCCGCAAAGCCCGGTACTACAGTGTTCAATGCTTCTATAAAATTCAATATATTTGTCAGCGTTCTGTAAGGCATAGCCGACGTCAAATCTCCTGCCACAGCATCAGGAAGTGTAGGAATTACGTTGGATCTTGACAATTCCTTCTGCCACGTCCTCTTTCCGTCCAATATATCTCCGTATCTTTGAACAAGAATACTGCCGCCTCCGAGCATATTTAACAATTCAGCAACCTTGGCACCGTACTTGATGGGCTCGTTGAACGGATGCTGGAAATTATGTGAGCTTAATATTGCCAAATTAGTATTATTGGATTTTCTGTCCTTGTATGAATGACCGTTGACAACAGCCAGATTATTGTCGTAATTTTCCTGACTTACAAAGCCTCCCGGATTCTGGCAGAATGTTCTTACCTTATCTCTGAATGGTCTGGGATATCCGATGAGCTTTGACTCATAAAGAATATTATTAACCTTTTCCATTACCTCATTTCTCACTTCAACCCTTACCCCTATATCCACGGTTCCGGCTCTGTGAGCTATGCTGTGCTTAACGCACAGTGACTTCAACCACTCTGCACCTTTTCTGCCTGCAGAAATAACAACATTATCGGCATAAACCTCTTCCGTTTTTACTTTCTTCACAGCATCTGTCAGTACAACTCCCTTTAAAATTCCGTCTTCAATTATAATATCAACGGCCTGTGTGCTGAATCTTATCTCGATCCCGTTGTCAACCAGATGCTGCTCTATCTTACCGTATATGTCCTGTGCCTTTTCGGTTCCCAAGTGCCTGATGGGGCAATCCACAAGTTTTAATCCCGCTTCGATGGCTTTTCTTCTTACTTCCTTTATCTCTTCCTTGCTTTCAACACCTTCCACCTTTGTATCGGCACCGAAATCAAGATATATTTTATCTGTGTAGTCTATCAGTTCCTGAACATATTCATAGCCTATTAAATCAGGCAAATCTCCGCCTACCTCGGGGCTTAGGGAAAGCTTTCCGTCAGAAAATGCGCCTGCTCCCGAAAAACCCGTAGTTATGCTGCAGTATGGCTGACAATTTATACATTCCTTTGTTTTATCCTTCGGACAATAGCGTTTTTGTATTGATTTACCCTGCTCAATTAATAATATTTTCTTGTCCGGACACATTCTGTTCAGCTCATATGCAGTAAATATACCGGATGGTCCTGCTCCGACTATTATTAAATCGTATTTCATTTCTTTCTCCTTTGTTAAAGTATCAAATTTTAACCTTCAGTATTATACATTTAATAGTTCAATAATACAACATCATTTTCTTTTAAACCGGAAATAATTTCTGCGAGATCATCATTCTTTAAGCCTGTCTTGATTTCCGTTTCCGTCTGCTTATCTCCGCTTACAATCATTACATACTCCTTGTGTTCTTTTTCATAGACAGCATCTCTGTCCAAAATCAGCACATTTTCCTTTTCTTCAAGCACAATTACAACATCAACCTCTGTACCGATTTTCATTTTGCCTTCCGCTCCTAAATCTGCTTCGATTCTCACTCTTTTTTGCTCAACCCCAAGCTCTGAAACAGATGATGTAGCCTTAGGATAAATTCTGTCCACCTTAAGCTCTTTGACTTCACCGTCCATATCTGTTATAAAAGGCATATCCTTTGAAACCTTTATTGCATCCTCAGCCAGCAATTCAACATACACACC
Source organism: Bacillota bacterium (assembly GCA_023425285.1). Taxonomy (GTDB): domain Bacteria; phylum Bacillota; class Clostridia; order Tissierellales; family Sedimentibacteraceae; genus Sedimentibacter. The sequence continues at coordinate 6,010 of JAFACY010000155.1, read as the reverse complement.
TAAATTTTCTTCGTCCTGAATTTCAACTACGATTACTCCGGGACGGGTCATACCTCCCTGATGGACATTCAGCTCTGTGATAATACCGTCAAATTCTGCCTTGATGGACGATTGTTCAATATTCTTTTCGAGAATTTTTATCTGTACCATTATTTCTTCAATTTGTGCTTCGTATTGTTTCTTTACATTGGATGAAACTCCTCTAGAGAGCAGATCATAATTGTTTTTAGACTCCTGCAGCTGATTTTCCAAGGCGGTGACACTATTTTTTGCCTCATCGTATTCCACCTGGCTTACGGCATTGTTTTCGTATAAGTCCTTTATTTTTTCAAAGTTACTTCTCGCAAGGTTCAGATTTCCTTCAATAGTGCTTATATTCAGCTTCATATTAGAAATTTCCTTAAAATCGGCTCCCTTGCTCGTTTCATTATATGTTGCCGTTACTGCCTCTATTTGCTTATTAGCTCTTTCTATTTCCAAATCGTAATTATTGTCATACGTTAATATAATATCCCCTTTTTTAACCTTATCTCCCACAGACACATTTAAAACTTTTACCTTTTGACTGTAGTCCGAATAAAAAGTGTTGACCCTCTTAGAGTAAACTGTTCCCGTTTCCTCCAGGGTGTTTTGAATGACTCCCGTCTTGACAACTGTTGTCTTGTTTGTATTTACTTCCTGACCTCCTGCAAATAACGAATAAATAACCGCTGCAGACAAAACCAATAACAGAGATAATACCAAGTATTTTTTCTTGTATTTTATTTTCATTTTACCCTCCAAATCAGAAATTATGAAACTCTATTTTTAAGTGCCTGCATGAAATCAAGCTTATGAATTTTAACGTATGTCATCAATTGAGCCAAAATTATAAAAATTATCGTTAATATTATGGACATTCCAATACCACTTACGGTGACCGGCTCCTTCATAGTATAAAGATCTGTCGTAAAGGATACTCCCATGTAGTTCACAAGCCACAGCCCTATGGGTATGCCGAACACAATACCAATCACCGACATTATCATATTTTCTCTTATAAGCATATTGAAGATTTCCCCTTTGGTAAATCCCATAACTCTCAGGGATGAAAACTCCAGTGCTCTCTCATTTATACTCATCAGTGTCATGCTGTATGTTATAATAAATCCCAATAGTCCTGAGAAAATAACCATGACTCCCATAGCAGCCGACGTCATAGCCGTAAATTCCGAAAATGCATCTTTCATATCATACTGTGACAGTACAGTTATATCCTTGATATCCTTCAGCTTATCTACGACGTTATCATCAGAATTTATGTATATTCCGTTTATAATTCCTTTATCTAAAAACTTATCCCTCAGAAAATCAATATTCGTATAAATATTTATACCAAGCGCCTGATTTACTATCCCCTTAACATATACATAGATGTAATCCTCATCTCTTATCAGACTTTTTAAAATAACTTCCTCTCCAACTTCAACATTCAATGTCGTCGCTAAATTTGATGATAACAAGATTCCATCCTCAGGAACCTTCAGTGAGTAGAACTTCGTGTTATTCTCCAATCCAATGACATTTACTATTTTCGAATCTCTGCCGTTTTTTATTTCAAAAGGCATTTCAATTCTTTGCTCCATTTCCTTAACATTGATGAGCTTTGTAAATTCCCTGGAACTATTTTCACTTTTAAATCCGTCAAAGCTTATGTTGTACTGAATATTGACAAACTCTCCGTAATATCTGTTGAACATCATATCCACTATGTCTATCATCCACATCGTCATAATCATCATGCCACATGTTATTGCTACTGCTGCACCAATGAATATAAACTTCTTTTTCTCTCTGAATATACTTCTTAAAACAAGCTTCCACGAAAAAGAAATGTGATTCCATATAATTTTAATTTTCTCGATAACTATTCTTTTACCCTTTTTGGGAGATTCCGGCTTCATGGATTCGGCAGGATTAATTTCAAGTATGTCCTTAACTCCCCAAAAGCCTGCTATTACACAAAAAACAAGGGACAAAGCAATGGATACAATAATTTTCCTGTAATATACCTGGACTACAAGCATAGGTATGCTGAAAAAAACTAAATAATAATTGGTCATAACTCCCGATAATGCGGTGCCTATTATTGAACCCGTTGTTCCTCCGATCAGCCCCACAGAACCTGCATACTTCAGATAGTGTATTACAATTTCATTATTTGTGAAGCCCATTGCCTTTAATACACCGATTGCCATTCTGTCTCTTTTTACTATTCTTGAAAGCATTACCGCGAGCATGACACCTGCAAACAATAGAAATATAAAGGGAATAGACTGTGACATCAGCTCAAGTCCCGATATCTCCTGATTCATTACATTATTGCTCAGTTGATCCTCTCTTTTTATAATTCTTGCGTCGTATTTGTCAAGCCTGTTCTCTAAATATTTCGATGCAGCATCAGTAGCATCCGGTGTGTTCAATTTTATTACAATATCATTAAAATTACCTTTATTTCCACTTATCCTTTGCAGATACTCCTTTTCAACATAGACAACGCCGAACTTTTCCGGCGCCGGAACTAAAGCCTGTTCATTCTCCATTATGTAAATATATTCGGCACTTGAAGCAATCCCGGAAACAATAAACGCATGCTCCCTGCCGTTAATTCTGAGCTTGATTTCATCATTGACTTTTATATTTCTTGCTTCTGCAAACTTTTCTATAACAATTATGTCATTGCCTGTCAATGTTCTTTTTCCGCTTTTCATAAAAAGCCTGTTTATTTTATTTTCATGCCGGTGAACAGAAACCACACGAACATTAACATTGTCGTCATTATTGCCCGTTAAAAATTTGGTATCAAACACCAACCTTGCTTCAGCTTCCTTTATGTCATTTGAACCTCTCAGCTGTTTTTCCAAGCCTTCGGGCATATTTCTTCCCTGAATGAAAATATCGGCAAAATTGATGGCATCATAATAATCATTTATAGAATCCTTTAAATTCACAGCAGAATTATTGACAGCCGTAAATACAAAAATTCCCGTAATAATTATTGAAAGAACAGCAAAATATTGTCCTTTGGTACTTTTTATCATCCTGAACAATCTCAGATCGAGCTTTTTCATTACCATTCAATCCTTTCGGGAGAAACGGGAGCTTCATTTATTATAATATCAGTTATCTTTCCACTCCTCATTTTTATAACCTTGTCCGCCATATCGGCTATGGATGCATTGTGAGTTATGACCATAACCGTATTTCCAAACCTCTCATTTACGTCCTTCAACACCTTCAATATTTGTATGCCCGTTTCAAAATCAAGAGCTCCGGTTGGTTCATCACACAGTAAAATCTGTGGACTTTTAGCAACCGCTCTGGCTATTGCAACCCTTTGCTGCTCTCCTCCGCTCATCTGAGACGGAAAATGATCTGTTCTGTCTCCAAGCCCCACAGACTCCATAACCTCATCTATGTCAGCGGCATTTTCGCAAAGCTCCGCAGCAAGCTCCACGTTTTCTCTTGCAGTCAGCGTGGCCATCAAATTATAGAATTGAAACACAAAACCTATCTTGTTTCTTCTGTAGTAAGTCAAGTCCCTGTCCTTCATTTCGGTAACTAACTCATTATTAAAATAAACCTCTCCGTCGCTGGGATTATCCATGCCTCCGACTATATTCAAAAGAGTGCTCTTACCGGAACCGCTGGGTCCTAAAATAACTATAAATTCGCCGCTTTCAACTTCAAAGCTCACATCCTCCAGGGCTTTAACAGTTATTTCACCCATCTGATAATTCTTACTGAGATTTTTAACCTTCAATACCGTATCACTCAAATTATCACCCCTTGATTTTGGTCATACCATAATATATATTTATTAATACACTTATTGATAACAATATAATCTGTTTTTTCGGAAATGTCTATATTTTATGTGAGTTATTGCGAATCGAGTAGGAGGTAGGTAATTAATTTACCTACCGACCTCTCACACCACCGTATGTACCGTTCGGTGTACGGCGGTTCAATAACTTAAGCACAGTGCAATGCCTCGTATCTTTTGGATATGTCATCATATCCAATGGATTCGAGGTATTTGTTTGTCAAGGATGTACTAAGAATCCAGCTCCTTGATATTCTCCAATAGCCTAATCGTGAATTTGCCCATTCCCATGCTTTCTCTTTTGGTATACCTAATTTTTGCAAGTTTCTGAACTTAACCGATATCTTCTTCCATTGTTTCCAAAATATCTGTCTTATTCTACGTCGTAACCATTCATTTATATCTTGAATTCTGTTTCTCATGTCTGATATGCTGTAATATGCAAGCCAGCCTATTGTATATCTCCTTAATCTTAAGAGTATTACCTCTATTGCTCTTCCTTGCTTACGGCTTGTTAGTTCCCGGAGTTTATCCTTAAACCGTTCCCATGACTTATTGTGTGGACGTATTCCTGTTTTCTTCCCAACTTTACACAGCGAAAATCCAAGAAATTTTAACCTCATGGGACTTCCTGTACAGCTTTTCTTTCGATTCACCTTAAGTTTAAGTTTCCCTTCAAGATACTCCACACAGTTCGTCATGACTCTTTCTGCCGCTCGTTTGCTTTTTACGTAGATATTGCAATCATCTGCGTAACGGACAAATCTGTGTCCTCGCTCTTCAAGCATTTTGTCAAAGCGTGTGAGATAGACATTGGACAATAGCGGTGAAAGATTCCCTCCTTGTGGTGTTCCTTCTTGCGAAGTGTTTACCAGTCCGTTTATCATTATCCCACTCTTAAGGAATTTACGTATTAATGTCAATACTCTTTTGTCTCTTACTTGCTCTCTCAACATATCCATGAGTAAGTCATGGTTTACCGTATCAAAGTATTTTGCTAAGTCAATGTCTACTACGCAGGTATATCCCTCGTCATAGTATTTTCTCGCTTGTTTTATTGCCTGGTGTGCATTTCGTCCCGGTCTGAATCCATAACTATTATCTGAAAATGTCTTTTCAAATATTGGTTCTAATACTTGGGCGATAGCTTGTTGTATCATCCGGTCTATTACCGTTGGTACTCCAAGCAGTCTCACTCCTCCGTCAGGCTTGGGTATCTCCACCCTTCTGACAGGTTTGGGCTTGTACCACCCTCCTCGTATGCTTTCAAGGAGTTCTTCTCGATGTTCCTTCAAGTATGGCAGCATTTCTTCTACTGTCATTCCGTCTATGCCTGCTGCTCCCTTGTTGTCTTTTACTTTCTTCCACGCTGCATTGAGATTGTTCCTATGCAATATGTCCTCCAGTAAATCTGTGCCATTCTTCTCTGCGGTTTCTAGTGCGACAGCACTCCGCACTCTCTTGTTACTCTCTGTTTCCACCATACCCTCACATGAGTAGTCCGTTTCCACGGTTTTCTGCTCTCTTTGCACTGTCTCACCTTCCTCTCGTTCAAAGAATTGTTATTGTTCAGTCCTTCCCTAAAAAAAAATTTAGGTACTATGACCTCTGCTGACTTCTTGCAATTTAGCTACATATCACTACGTAAGTTCAACGGGTGTCAGGGGTAACTTGTCCTTCGTTGCCTTGCAAGACCTCCCCAGGTAAGAGTGATAACCTTCCCCTCATATATCTGCCACATTTACACCATGGGATTCGGGCAGTATTGGACTTTGCTTTGAATAGCAAGCTCGTCCGTCCCACAAATGCCTTTTATGTGATTTCTGTTCGTCAGACCAAGGGTTTGCATTAGGCTTCCTTCAGATTCCGCCTCACGACGGACACCCTTGCCCTCTGCTAACAGTTCCTACTGCCAAGTCTGTAGTGGACTTTCACCACCCAGTTATCTCCCGTGCTGGGCACACTATTTAAAAAAGAGCTGGATTAATCCAACTCTTTGATATTACATTTTTTTCGCGTATTCACCTATCTTTTTATCTGCATTAGATATATGTTTAGTGAGCCAGTCCAATATGAATTGGTTGGCGCTGATTATAACGCTTATATTTGCTCCTTCATCTGAATATTGTTTTCTTAATTCTGTCA
>JAFACY010000242.1 GCA_023425285.1 Bacillota bacterium | reverse complement strand
AACGGATTGGAGCCTTCAACAAAGCTTTCTGAATCCCTGATGAATATGGGAATTGAAATGAGAAAATTTAAAACCGGTACTCCCGCAAGAATCCATTCTGATTCAATAAATTATGAAAAAATGGACGTTCAGACGGGAGATGAAGAAATAATACCGTTTTCGTTTATGACAGATGAAATAAACATAGAACAGGTACCTTGCTATATAACATATACGACAGAAAGAACCCATGAAATAATCAGAGAAAATTTAGACAGATCTCCTCTTTATGAGGGAGTGATAAAAAGTATAGGACCGAGATATTGCCCGTCTATAGAGGATAAGGTTGTAAAGTTTTCAGACAAGGACAGACATCAGCTTTTTGTGGAGCCGGAGGGTCTGGATACAAAGGAAATGTATATACAGGGCATGTCATCATCGCTTCCGTACGAAGTGCAGATACCTATGTACAGGTCCATGATTGGCATGGAAAATGCCCGGATTATGCGTCCTGCATATGCAATAGAATATGACTGTATAGATCCTACTCAGCTCAAAAGAAGTCTTGAATTAATAAATATTAAAAACTTATTTTTTGCCGGTCAGATTAACGGTAGCTCCGGTTACGAAGAAGCGGCGTCACAGGGCTTAATAGCCGGAATAAATGCAGTTCTGAGCCTTAAAGGTAAGGAACCGTTGGTATTGGATCGTTCGGAAGCATATATAGGAGTACTGATAGATGACCTGGTAACCAAGGGAACAAATGAACCATACAGAATGATGACCTCAAGAGCCGAATACCGATTGCTGCTGAGGCAGGATAATGCCGATGAAAGACTGACACAAAAAGGCTACGACGCAGATTTGGTTACGGAAGAAAGATATAAAAGATTTATAAATAAAAAAGAAGCAATAGAAAAGGAAACAGAAAGATTAAAAAATATTAAAATAACTCCGAAAGCAGAAACTAATGAGCTGCTGGAGAAAATAGGAAGTGTTCCTTTGAGCAAGGCACTGTCCTTGTATGAGCTTTTAAAAAGAGTCGAGCTGAATTATGAGAATACTGCTGAATTAGATATTGAAAGACCACAGCTAAAAAAGGAAATAAAGGATTATGTCGAAACGGTCATAAAATATGAGGGTTATATTGCCAAGCAGATAAATCAGGTTGAGCAGTTTAAAAAGCTTGAAAACAAGAGATTACCCGAAGATATTGACTATGATGAAATAGGAAGCCTGAGACTTGAAGCAAGACAGAAACTGAACAAAATCAAGCCAGACTCCATAGGTCAGGCATCAAGGATATCCGGAGTTTCACCATCTGATATAAATGTATTGTTAATTTATTTAATGACACAAAAGAATAATTAAACAGGAGTACAACTTGATTAATACACTGAATGAAGGTTTTAAACAGCTTAATATTCCTTATGATGAAGAAACAGAAAGAAAATTTATCAAATATAGGGATTTGCTTAAGGAATGGAATCAGAAAATTAATATTACCTCCATAGAAGATGACGAAGACATTTATGTGAAGCATTTTTTAGACAGCGTCCTGCTCATGAACGAAGATAATTACAATGAAGAAAAGAGCATCATAGACGTTGGCACCGGAGGAGGATTTCCTGGTCTGCCTTTAAAAATAGTCAACAATAATTATAAGGTAACTCTTTTAGACAGTCTGAGAAAGAGAATAGATTTTTTAACCATAGTTGCAAATGAGCTTTTGCTGGATGATGTGAAATTTATCCATGGCAGAGCCGAAGACTTCGGACAAAACAAGGATTATAGAGAAAAGTTTGACATTTGTGTTTCAAGAGCAGTGGCACCGTTGAATGTGCTGAGTGAATATTGTCTGCCCTTTGTAAAAAAGGGAGGTTACTTTGCAGCATACAAGAGTGAAAATATTTCCTCGGAAATTGAAAACTCTGAAAAGGCTGTTAGGAAGCTCGGAGGAATTGTCAAAGAAATAAGAGAAATTAATTTGCCGGGAACGGATATCATCAGAAAGATAATTATAATAGAAAAAACAGAAGCAACAGACAAAAAATACCCGAGAAAAGCGGGAAAACCAAGTAAAGAACCATTGGTGTAAGGGGGAGAATTATTTGATAAGCAATATAATTAATATTGATGTAAACAAAATCATACCCAATAAAAATCAGCCGAGGAAGGTATTTGATGACAAAAGCCTGGAGGAACTGAGCCAGTCCATTAAAAGCTACGGCATAATTCAGCCCATAACTGTAAGAAAAATATATGATGACATATATGAACTGGTAGCAGGAGAACGTCGGTTAAAGGCTGTCAAGCTGTTGAGGATGGAAACTATCCCTGCAGTTATCATTGAGGTTAAGGAAGAGGAATCTGCAGCCATGGCCTTAATTGAAAATCTGCAAAGAGAGGATCTGGATTTTATCGAAGAAGCTATGGCTTTTGAAAGACTGATTGAAGATTTTGGTTTAAATCAGACTCAATTGGCAGAAAAGCTTGGTAAATCACAATCAACAATTGCAAATAAAATGAGGATTTTAAAGCTTCCCGAATCGGTCAAGAAGGAGCTCAGGGAGGCAAAATTAACCGAGCGCCACGCGAGAGCATTGTTAAAAATAGAGGATGAGGAAATTCTTTTAAGCATCCTTGAAAAAATTATAAAAAAAGATTTGAATGTAAGTGAAACAGAGAAGCTTGTAAGTTCAATCGCGGAAGATCTGAACATTAAGAAGATGAAGGACAAGCGCTATGTAAGAAACTTTATAAATTATAAAATATATATAAACACAATAAAGAACGCTTACAATGAAATAGTAAAAACAGGTATTGACGCAATGTTTGAGCAGCAGGAATCGGACGAGTTCATAGAGATTAAAGTAAAAATACCTAAAAAAAGTATGTAGAGGGTGATACAGTGACTAAGGTAATAAGCGTTTTTAATCAAAAAGGCGGAGTAGGCAAGACGACAACCAACGTAAATTTATGTGCCGCATTAGCCTTAAAGGGTAAAAAGGTCCTGAGCATAGACATCGACCCTCAGGGCAATTCAAGCAGCGGCTTTGGTGTGAATAAGCATAATTTAGAATACACCATATATGACATATTAATAGAAGAGCTTGACATCAATAAGGTCATACATAAAACAGATATTGAAAATCTGGACTTAATTCCCGCAAACATTCAGCTTGCAGGTGCGGAAATAGAACTGACAAATACAAAGTACAGAGAAAAAACCCTACGAGAAGCCATAAATCTGCTGGATGATGCTTATGATTTTATAATAATAGACTGTCCGCCGTCCCTTGGCTTATTATCTCTGAATGCACTTACGGCATCGGATACGGTATTGATTCCCATACAGTGTGAATACTATTCATTAGAAGGTGTAGGGCAGCTTATCGATACAGTTAAGTTAGTCAGGAAAAACTTAAATCCCAAACTGGAAATAGAAGGTGTTCTTTTAAATATGTTTGACGGAAGAACAAATCTCTCTGTGCAGGTGGTGGAAGAGGTTAAAAAATATTTTAAGGATAAAGTGTACAGAACAGTTATCCCGAGAAGCGTAAGATTGGCTGAAGCTCCGAGCTTCGGTCAGCCGATAATGATGTACGATGATAAATCAAAGGGCAGCGAAGCTTACGTAAAATTGGCAGAAGAATTAATAAAAAACAATTAGGAGGTTGCGATGGCACTTAAGAGAAAGGCCTTAGGCAAGGGTTTATCTGCATTGATACCTGAGGATTTAGAAAAAGAAGATAATCAGAGAATTGAAGACATAGATATTAATTTAATAAGCCCCAATCCCAATCAGCCGCGTAAGGTATTTGAGCAGGATAAGCTTGATGAGCTGACCGAGTCTGTAAAAAAATACGGTGTTATTCAACCTATAATTGTAAGAAAAGACAAGGACATATACGTTATTATAGCAGGCGAAAGACGTTGGAGAGCGTGCAAAAACGCAGATTTAAAAAGTATCCCCTGTATAGTAAGGGATATGGAAAACAGAAATGCTTCTGAAATAGCACTTATAGAAAACATCCAGAGAGAGGATTTAAACCCCATTGATGAAGCCAATGCTTATGATTATATTATGGAGCGTTACGGCATAACACAGGAAGAAGTATCAAATATTGTGGGTAAATCAAGGGTGTATGTAACCAATATAATGAGACTGACCAATCTTGACAGCTATGTAAAAAATAAAATAGTGACCAACGAAATTTCAGCGGGACACGGAAGGGCAATTTTGAGCTTCCCTCCTGAAAGGCAGGTAGAGGTAACAGATAAAATTATAAAAGACGGCTTAAGCGTAAGAGATGTGGAAAAATTAGTCAGGGATTCAAAGAAGCCGAGGAGAAAACAATCACCTGAAAAGGATAAATATTTGGTATATATTGAAGAATTATTAACAGATAAGTTTTCTTCAAGAGTCAATATTAAACGTAATAAGAGCAAAGGAAAAATAGAAATAGAGTATGTCAGCAATGAGGATTTGAATAGAATATTGGATTTATTAAAAATTGAGGAGTCATAATTTTACGAAAAGCTAATCCAAAGAAAATGGATTAGCCTTTTTTATTTACAAACAATCATTGACATATTATTAACAAAAGAATATAATGTAGTCGATATTGAATATTGATAATATTATGGGGAGGTTATGTTTTGTCAAAAGTACTAGATTTAAAGCTTAATGAAAAGCAGTTTATACTGCTTAAGGAGTATATTGACTCTATAAGAGATTCGCAGGGCGTATTGATGCAAACGTTGCATAAGGCCCAGGAGATTTTTGGATATCTGCCGATTGAAGTCCAGAAATTTGTATCTCATGAGTTGGAGATACCCCTCGCGGAGGTTTACGGAGTCGCAACTTTTTATACTCAGTTTTCAATTGAACCCAAGGGCAAGCACAAAATAGGCGTATGTCTTGGAACAGCTTGCTATGTAAAGGGTGCACAGCAGATATTAGACAAGTTATCCAAGGAATTAAACATCAAGGTTGGTGGAACAACAGACGATAATCAGTTTACTCTTGAAGCCACCAGATGTCTGGGATGCTGTGGTCTGGCACCTGTAATGATGATTGATCAGGATGTTTACGGCAAGCTAGAAGCTAATAAAATACCGGAAATAATCTCAAAGTACAGAGAATAGGGGGACAGATATGAAATCGTTGGAAGAGTTAAAAAAGTTAAGAGAAGAAGCAATAAAAAATGTTGATTTAAGAAATACGGACAAGGATACAAGAGTTGTTGTCGGAATGGCAACCTGCGGAATTGCTGCCGGAGCAAGACCTGTGCTGACCACATTTGTAGAAGAAGTGGCAAAAAGAAACCTGGTAAACGTACAGGTAGTACAGACCGGATGCATCGGTATGTGCACATATGAACCGATAGTTGAGGTTTATACAGCGGACAAGGAAAAGGTTACCTATATTCATGTTGATCCTGAAAAAGCAAAAAGAATTGTATCAGAGCACTTGGTAAATAACAAGGTTGTGCGCGAATTTACAATCAGTGCTGATAATCAGTAAATGGAGGTATTTTTATGAAAATTTTCAGATCTCATGTCTTGATTTGCGGCGGAACGGGATGCAGCTCTTCAAAATCTCCTTTGATAAAAAAAAGGTTTGAAGATAAGATAAAAGAATTAAATTTAGAAAATGAAGTACAGGTTGTTGTAACAGGCTGCTTTGGGCTTTGTGAGGAAGGCCCCATCGTTATAATTTATCCGGAAGGCACATTTTATGCAAGAATGACAGTTGAAAGAGTTGACGAAATAGCAGAAGAGCATTTGCTAAAAGGAAGAATAGTTAGAAAATATTTATATGATGAAAGTGCTAAAAATGAGCAAATAAAACCACTTAGTGAAGTGGATTTCTATAAAAAGCAAAAGAGAGTGGCTTTAAGAAACTGCGGTGTAATAAATCCGGAAAACATCAATGAATATATAGCGAGAGACGGATATATGGCTCTCGGTAAGGCTCTTACGGAAATGACACCGGATGAGGTTATAAAATTAGTAAAGGATTCGGGCTTGAAAGGAAGAGGAGGAGCGGGTTTTTCCACAGGAATGAAGTGGAGCTTTGCCGCACCTAACAAGGCGGATCAGAAATATGTTATATGCAATGCCGATGAGGGAGATCCGGGTGCATTCATGGATAGAAGCGTTCTCGAAGGAGACCCTCATGCTGTACTGGAAGCAATGGCTATAGCAGGATATGCAATCGGAGCTACCAAGGGCTTTATTTACGTAAGAGCCGAGTATCCAATAGCTGTTCACAGACTCGAGATAGCTATTAAGCAGGCAAAGCTTCTTGGACTGTTGGGAGATAATCTTTTCAATTCAGGCTTTGATTTTGATGTGGAAATCAGATTGGGTGCAGGTGCATTCGTTTGCGGAGAAGAAACTGCCCTTATGCAGTCCATTGAAGGTAAAAGAGGTATGTCGAGAAACAAGCCTCCGTTCCCGGCGAACA
>JAFACY010000227.1 GCA_023425285.1 Bacillota bacterium | reverse complement strand
CTCATGCCGCGTATAATTGCAAGATCTCCAAAGCTCACAATATCCGGTCGCTGCATGGAAAATATCATTATCATTTCCGCAGTCCACACACCTATACCCTTTATCGACGAAAGCTCCTTAACAACTTCATCATCAGAAAGTCCTGATATCCTGTCCAAATCAAGCTCTCCGCTTCTGACTCTCTCAGCAAAATCCTTTATGTATCCTGCCTTTCTATATGTCATCCCAAAGCCTTGCAGCTCATCTGATTCAACAGAGCATACAGCCTCCGCATCAACTCTCCCTATTCTGTCACAAAGCCTCCTCCACACAGTTTCCTGAGCCTTTGTGGAAATCTGCTGTCCTATGATGTGATGTATAACCGACGAAAACAAATCTGCATCAACCGGTCTATATATATGACCAATTCTATCTATAACTTCACCGAGCTTTTTATCTCGTTTCTTCAAAAAATCAATTTCTTTATCTCCATATTCAAAAAACAAAAAATCACCACCTGTATAAAATTATATCATATCTGAGCCGAGCGCAGCGCAAGCTCGCTTGCATTGCCGAGGCGATGGTATGATATATGTAGTATATCACAAGTAATGATGATTTTCTTCTTAATTTAGGATATTCAATTTATTAATTGTAATTTATAATTAATATCATTCTACAACAGCTCCACTCCGTTTATCACCAGCTTGAATCGCATTTTTAAGAATTCTGCTGCTCTTCTGCACAGGAGCATTCTGCCTAAGAATATTTCAAAGTAATCCATTACCTTGAAGGTTGTTGTGTCTATTTTCAGTTCCAATATGGCATAGTTGCACTCTGTGTCGATAATCAGGTTAGAGGATTCCACCGAGTAATTGACGCGGTCATGGATGTCGAAGGTGGAGGTTACCTTGTTTCGTACTCTTGTTCTTCTTACATCGCTTTTATCTGCAAGTATCAATGCTGCAGCAACGGCGTTGACAGGTGTTGCTGTAGACTCGTAGTGATTTCCGATGGCAGAAATTATGGTGGCAATTTCGTCAACGTCCATGCCCATTTTATCCAATATCCTGAATGCCATTATGGCGCCTGTCTGTGCGTGATCCACACGGTTCACTACATTGCCGATATCATGGATAAAGCCTGCAATCTGAGCCAGCTCGGTTGTCCTGTCGTCATATCCCAATTGACTTAATATGTCACGGGCCTGATTTGCAACCTTGCCTACATGAGCAAATGAATGCTCCGTATAGCCTAATTCGTCTAATGAATCGTCTGCTTTTGCTATATATGTCCGTATTTCCTTGTTGTTTCTTATATCATCAAATGTAATCATATTCACCTCTTATTTTGTTTACATAAATATTATTTATGTTGCATCATCAGCGTAAACGGATATCCGTCCGGTTCTGAGAAAAATTCCATATACTCCTTTGTTTTCGGGTGATTAAATCCGAACTTATGAGACCAAAGAGCTATCTGCGTAAATTCTTTTTTCTTCATAAATACCTTGTTGTATTTGTTGTCTCCCCATATAGGTATACCCGAATTGGACAATTGTAATCGTATCTGATGGTGTCTGCCTGTATATAGTCTTACTTTTAAGAGAGACAGCGTACCGTATTCTTCTGTTTCGCATCGGTTTAAAACTTCATATTCCAGCTTTGCTGCTTTTGCCTGCTTGTCGTCTGGAGTTGAGATTTTGGACATATTGATGGTTTTAAGCTTTTTTATATAATCTTCCAGAACAGCATTATTGCTTTGGGGCAGACCGCAGACAACGGTCAGGTATTCCTTTTGCGTCTGTCTGAGCTGCACTTGTTTGGACAGTTCTTTGTTTGCAAATTCTGTTTTGGCAAAGACTATTACTCCGCCCACAGGTCGGTCAAGCCTTTGTATAAGTCCTAAATACGGTTTTTCACCTTTGTCTGTCAGATAGCTGATTGCCTGAGACATTAAATCCTCATCGTTTGTTTTATCGCTTTGTGACGGTATACCCTGCGGCTTATTCAGGCAAAGTATGTATTTATCTTCGTATATAATGTTTAAGCTCATAGGTCTCCTCTATATCAAATCCTCGTACTGTGCATCTACAGCTTTTACCAGATCATCCGGCTGTAACACTATCTGCACACCTATTATCCCCGCACTCACAATTATTTTATCCTGCAATAAAGCTGATTCATCAATAAATGTTTTATACTGCTTTTTCATGCCTATGGGTGAACAGCCGCCTCTTATGTATCCGGTATTTTTTGTTAAATCCTTTAACGGCAGCATTTCTATATTTTTTTCTGAGGATGCCTTTGCTGCTTTTTTCAGATCCAGTTCATACTCCACGGGGATGCAGAATACAAACAGCTCCTTGCTGTGTCCCACAGCAACAAGAGTTTTAAAAACGGCTTCAGGATTTTGTCCTGTTTTGTTTGCTACCGATATGCCGTCCACATGGCCATCCTCAGTGTCATATGTTATATAATCGTATTCTATCTGTAATGTCTCAAGTATTCTCATAGCGTTAGTTTTATTGATTTTTTTCATAATTCTTCCTCCGGTAATTATATCAGCATGTCCTTGAGCTTATATAAAACATACAAGTTTAACAGAAACGCTATTACTGTTATTATCACAAAATCAAGCTTTTTTGTTTTGTGATGAAACAGCAGCATCGAAGCAATGCTTCCGAAAACTCCTCCTGCAAAGCTCAGCACATGAAGTGTCTTTTCCTGAATTCTCCACTTACCTTTTCTGGATTTCTGCTTATCTATATAAAATACTGTAAATGAAATCAGATTAACTATAATGTAATATGCAAGCAGCAACGTTAATTTATTCATGGTCTCCTCACTGCCAGCTTATTTATTTTCTTTCCCTCTCCCACAAACCGCTCTTCGTATTCTGTCATAACATTGTTTTCCACATATGGGCTGTTGTGAAGATCACGTGTCAGAACCACAAACTGCCATCCGTCCTGCATAAATTGCTCTACAGAATATTCAAACAAATCGTTGTTGTCCGTCTTCATATGAATTTCACCGTCATCCGTCAGAACAATTTTATATACGTCGAGAAAATTTTTATGTGTCAATCTTCTCTTATAATGTGATGGTTTTGGCCAAGGATCTGAAAAATTTAAGTAAATTCTTTGTATTGAATTCGGTTCGAAAACCTCTTTCAGTATATCTCCGTCAGAATAGACTATAAAATAATTGTCGGGATCATTTTCGAACATTGATTTTGCACATCTGTACGCAACCTTTACACTTTTTTCAAATCCAAAATAATTTACATCCGGGTTTTTTATTGCCGTTTCCCTGATGAATCTTCCCTTTCCGCATCCTAACTCAACATGTATGGGATGATTGTTGCCAAAGGCATCATTCAACTTGTATCCTGTTTTTTCCGGCTCGGTAATTGTTTTTTCGTGCTGCTTAAGATATTGGTACTGACCCGGTATATATCTCAGTCTCATGGAAATTCTCCTGAATATTTATTACAACATGTATATTGCTCCTGATATAACATAATAAAGAGCGTTACATGTTTATTAAAAGTTTACAATATTTCTAAATAATAAACAACAATATTTTTATTGCAGTAACAATTTTGTCGGTAAGTATATGTTGCATAATTTTTCAAAACAAAGTAAAATGAAATTAACAAAATTTATGAGGTGTATTATGGAATTTTTAATGAATATGCACGGTCCCGCTCTTTATATTATTATATTTTGTGCTAAAATTATTGAGGTATCAATATCAACTATACGATTGGTGTATATTAACAAGGGAGAGAGGGTAATAGGAGCATGTCTGGCGTTTGTTGAAATACTTATATGGCTTGTTGTTGTAAGCTCCGTATTAAATAACATTTCGGAAGACCCTATAAAGATGTTCATCTATGCAATTGCTTTTTCGATGGGTAACTACATAGGAGTTACAATTGAATCTAAAATTGCGGTGGGACTGGCTTCCATACAGGTTGTCGTAAACGAAGACACAGGAAAAATGCTTGCAGAAGCATTAAGAGATGAAAGCTACGGTGTGACAATAATAGACGGAACAGGAAAAGATGACAGCAAAAAATCACTTCTTTTCATACAGTTAAAAAGAAAGAAGATATCTGATGCAGTCAAGCTGATAAAACAAACCGCTCCTACCGCATACATAACAATAAATGACATCAAGTCCATGGTGGGAGGATATTTAAAGTAGGAGGTGTCATAACATGAGTGATTATACCGATAATTCTGTAAAAGAAAGCTCTGAAAAATGGGAACGCACCTGTATGGAAATGTGTCCCGGAGTAAACCTTTACACTGTTCCTGATGCATCTATTTTCGTTGCCAACAAGCCCGTGGACATGCCGGCAGGTCAGCATTCCCACTGCGAATATGAATTTATGATGCCGCTGAGTGACAATGTGACGTCCGTAATTGATGACAACGCAATTATTTTGGAAAAGCAAAAGCTTACTCCCTTTAACCCGTGGCAGAAGCACGGAGTTCCTGAGGATACAAAAATTAACAGACTTGTGTGCATTTCATGCAAAAAAGAAC
>JAFACY010000203.1 GCA_023425285.1 Bacillota bacterium | reverse complement strand
GGCAATCAGCTCGCTCCAATATTTTTCATCAAGACTGAACATATCCTGGGACGACATAAAATATGTCAGTGCCCACGGCAGAAATCTAAATATAATATCCAACGTTATTTTCAATAAAAAAATATTTATCCTCACCTCCTCCGATTTCGGTCCCGGCAGCATATGCGAAATTCTCACAAGCAAGGGTCTGGGTCATCTGAAGGTGAGTGTGGGAGAAAATTTATCCTATGACAATGAACGTATAGTTGAGGATGAGGCACGCACCATAGCCGGAATGCAATTTGACGGTCTCACGGTTATGATAGTACACAATGATGACTATATCCTCGCAGATGAAGCGTACCGCTCCATAAGGGATGATGAGTTCATTACGGGTAAAGCTCCCATGACCAAAAGTGAAGTGAGGACTGTAAGTATCGGGAAGCTTAATCTGAAAAGTGGCTATATCGTATACGATATCGGCGCCGGAACAGGCTCGGTATCTGTTGAAGCTGCTTTAAAATTAAATAACGGGACAGTTTATGCCGTGGAAAGAGATGATGATGCGGCATACCTCATAGAACAGAACATAGATAAATTCAAAACATACAACATGGAAGTTATTAAGGGGACAGCCCCTGAGGTTTTAGAAAGACTGCCAAGGCCCGATGCCTGCTTTATAGGCGGAAGCAGCGGCAATATGGATGAAATAATAAATGCGGTTTTAAATAAAAATCCGCATGTCAATGTGGTTATCAACACGATTACACTTCAAAGCCTGAACGAAGCAATCAATTGTATGGAAAAATACAGCTTTGAGGATGTGGAAATTGTCAGCGTAACAGTGGCAAAATCAAAAAAAGCGGGCAGATATGACCTCATGATGGGACAAAATCCCATATATATAATCAGCGGCAAGGGAAGTGGTGTACTGTGATATCAAATGCGCCAAGAATAATGATTTCGGCAGCAGGCAGCAACAACGGAAAAACGACCGTGACGTCTGCTATTTTAAAAGCATTTGCAATGGAAGGAAAAAGGGTTGCAGCCTTCAAGGCGGGACCTGATTACATAGACCCCATGTTCCATACAAGGGTTATTAAAGTGAGCTCCAGAAATTTAGATAAATTTATGATGGGTGAAAATAACTGCAAATACGTATTTGGCAGAAGCAGCCGCAGTGCAGATATTTCAGTCATCGAAGGAGTTATGGGATATTACGACGGCATTGGAACGAGCACCTTATGCAGCTCATATGAGCTTGCTCTGTCTCTGGATTGTCCTGTGGTATTGGTCATCAATCCCAAGGGTATGGCCGCATCGGTGGGTGCATTGATTGAAGGCTTTAAAAGCTTCAGGGTGAACAGCAACATCAGAGGTGTTATTTTAAACGGTGTTTCAGAAGCCATGTACGCATATTACAAAAAAATAATTGAATTAAATACGGACGTCAAGGTATACGGATACATGCCCGAGCTATCAGACTGCAGGCTTGAAAGCAGGCATTTGGGTCTAGTAACTGCCGGGGAAATCGGAAATCTTGAAGCAATCATAGATAAATTGGGAGAGCAGGCACTCAAGACAATTGATTTAAAAGGATTATACTTGCTTGCAGCAGGTGCAAGCCCCATCGGATACGATGAGCCGTGTATAAATTATATTGGCAGGACAAAAATTGCGGTGGCATATGACAGAGCTTTTTGCTTTTACTATGAGGATAATCTTGACATACTTTCAGAAATGGGTGCCGAAATAATTAAATTCAGCCCGCTTAATGACGAGAAGCTTCCCGAAGATATCGGAGGATTATATTTTGGAGGCGGTTATCCGGAATTATATGCTGAAGAGCTTTCAAAGAACAAGACAATGCTTGAGGATATAAGGTCAAAAATAACCGGAGGTATCCCCACATTTGCCGAATGCGGAGGATACATGTATTTGATGGATGGCTTCATTGACAAGAATGAAGATACAGGGTGTATGTATCACAGTCTTGTGGGAGCGATAGAAGGAAACAGTCAGATGACGGGATCTCTTAAACGATTCGGATACATTACATTAATCAGTCAGAAGGATAATTTGATGTGTAAGGCAGGAGAAGAAATCAACGGTCATGAATTTCATTATTCGGACAGCAGCAATACGGGAGACGCATTTCTGGCTGTGAAGCCGGAATCGGACAGAAGCTGGAAGGCAATCATAGCAGACGATACAAAATTTGTTGGCTATCCTCATATAAATTTCATGGGAAATTTAAAGTTTGCGGAAAATTTCATAAGAAAGTCCATCGAATATTCAGGTGGCAGGTGAAAATATGAAAATTGATATATACGCATTTTCCGGTAACGGAGCGAAGCTCTGCGACAAATTGATTGAGCATCTGAACGATGATGAGGTGAATGCTTATGTACCGGAGAGATATATAGCTTATGCAAAATCAGTCAGACTGCGTGAGAAGGATTTGTACAGGGCAGCAGAGGAATCCTTTAAAGCTTCGGACTGCATCATTTTTGTAGGTTCGGCGGGTATAGCGGTGAGAGCCGTTGCACCCTGGGTCAGAAGTAAAAAAACCGATCCCGCCGTCATATGTATGGATGAAAAGGGTAACAATGTGATTTCTCTTTTGAGCGGTCACATCGGCGGAGCCAACAAGCTGACAAGAAAGCTTGCGGGCATTGTGGGAGGCAATCCGATTATAACCACTGCCACAGATATTAACGGCAAATTTGCTGTTGATGAATGGGCTAATGATGCGAATCTCCACATTATGAGCTTAAAAAGAGCGAGAGATATTGCTGCGGACATATTGGAGGATAAAAAAATAGGGTTCGAGTCTGATTTTAATATTGTTGGAAGCATACCCGATGGAATAGATTTTGACGAAAAGAAAACAGGAATATGCGTGAGTCTCAATCCGGATAAGACACCGTTTAAAAATACGCTGAATCTGATTCCGAAAATTGTATCGGTGGGAGTGGGCTGCAGAAAGGGAGCAGACTTCAAGGACGTATATAATGCGGTAAAGGAAGTTTTAAGCAGGCACAATATATCACATTTTGCAATCAGCTCCATAAATTCCATTGATTTGAAAAAAGAAGAGGAAGCTATAAAAAGAACGGCAGAAATTTTCAAGGTGCCATTCCATACATATTCTAAGGAGGAGCTCAACAGTGTACAGGGACAGTTTTCAAGCTCCGAATTTGTAAAAGGTGTTGCTGGAGTCGATACTGTATGTGAGAGAGCCGCAATTATGGGAAGTAAAGAAAAGAAACTAATAATAAATAAAACAGTTGTAAATTCGGTTACAGTAGCCGTAGCCATTGACGATTATGAGGTGAGGTTTTAGATGAAAAATATTATATTTGTAGAACCAAGCAATATCGAAAAGAGAAGCTTTGAAATAATACAGGAAGAAATGGGAGCCATACAGCTTGAAAAAGAAATAGAGCCCATAGTAAAAAGAGTAATACATACATCTGCGGATTTTGATTATTTAAATAACATGTGCTTTTCAAAAAATGCCGTAAAGAAGGCCAAAGAAGCACTAAAAAACGGAGCAACAATTGTTACAGACACAAACATGGCATATTCGGGGATAAATAAAAAGGCAGCCGCCAAATATGGAGTGAGCATACACTGCTTCATGGCAGATGAGGATGTGGCAAGGGAAGCGACCGCCAGAGGAGAAACGAGAGCTGCAGTTTCCATGGAGAGGGCAGCAGCCATAGAGGGTCCCATAATTTTTGCTGTGGGCAATGCTCCTACGGCCCTGATAAAGCTATATGAAATGATAAAAAACAAAACAATAAAGCCGGAGGTCATTATCGGAGTTCCCGTAGGCTTTGTAAATGTTGTTGAAGCAAAGGAACTGATAATGAGTCTGGATGATGTGGAATACATTGTTGCAAAAGGAAGAAAGGGAGGAAGCAACATAGCAGCGGCAATATGCAACGCTTTGTTGTACAATCTGGAATAATAACTGAACATAATAAGGAGGCTTTATGTTTTACGGTATAGGAGTAGGCGTGGGAAGCAGTCTGACAGTAACAAAAAAAGCAATAGATGTACTTGATACACTTGATGTATTATACGTACCCACTGCTAAAAAAACGGAAAAATACAGCACTGCCCACAGTATTGTAAAAGATTATATAAATGAAAAGACAATAGTGAAGGCAAGACATTTCCCCATGAATTACAACACGGAGGATCTTCAGAAGGCATGGAATGAAATTGCATCTGAAATACAGGATGATGTATCAAGGGGAAAGGATGTAGGCTTTATAACTATCGGGGACCCAATGGTTTACAGCACATATATTTATCTTTTGAAAATACTCAGGGATAAAATAAAAATAGAGACAATACCGGGCATTGCATCATTTCTGGACATTGCCTCAAACAACAATTTTCCTTTGGTTGAGGGAGAGGACCCTCTGATAATCCTTCCTGCCACCATGAATATGGAAAGGCTCAGAAGCTACGTTAAAAATGAAAATTCGATTGTTTTAATGAAGGTGTACAATAATTTCGATGAAATTCTGGAAATGCTCGTCAACGAAGGTCTGGAAAAGTATTCTTTAGTCGTAAGCAATTCATCCAAGGATGAAGAAACAATATATAAAAATATTAAGGATGTTAAAAAAACGGACGTATCGTATTTTACCACCATATTAATAAATAAAAAATGGGAGTTATCATGATATACGCAGTAGGAATAGGACCCGGAAGCCGGGAAACGATGACGTATGAGGCAATGTCTGCAATTGAGAAATCGGATGTCATAGTGGGCTATAAAACATATGTTGATTTGATTAAGGATTTGATAAAAGATAAGGAAGTTGTTTCAAACGGTATGAAGCAGGAAATAGACAGGGTAAAAAAAGCCGTTGAAATTTCTAAAACAGGCAAAATCGTGTCGGTCATAAGCTCCGGGGATGCCGGGGTGTACGGCATGGCAGGCTTGATTTTAGAATTGTCCGAGGAGGAGGATGTCCGTGTGATAAGCGGAGTGACGGCGTCAACTGCCGCTGCGGCAGTATTGGGAGCACCACTCATGCACGACTTCTGCCACATAAGCCTCAGCGATTTGCTGACGCCGCTTGACCTGATATATAAGAGAGTTGCTCTGGCATCAGAGGGTGATTTTGTTATATGCATTTACAACCCCAGGAGCAAGGGACGTCCGGATTATCTGAAGGATGCCTTTGAAATAATGAAAATACACAAACCAGGTTCAACTCCTGTGGGTATAGTGCAAAATGCGTGCAGGGAAAATCAGGCGGTGCAGATCTGCACCATAGACACAATTGACTACGAATTGGTTGATATGTTCAGCATAGTAATAGTGGGCAACAGCTCAACATATATCAAAAATAACAAAATCATAACCAAAAGAGGTTATGAGAGAAAATATTAAGCATATAAGCGTAAATTACAGGGAAGTGTACAATGATTGAAATAAAAAATCTCAGCAAAAAATTCAACGATTTTACAGCCGTAAACAATATTGATTTAGTTATAGAATCAGGAGAATTTATGGGAGTTCTTGGACCTAACGGAGCAGGCAAGACTACAACCATAAAAATAATTACGGGCTTGTTGAAGCCCACTGCAGGCAATGTATATATAAACGGAAGCTTAATGAACAGGAATAATAAAGATGTAAAGGGAATTATGGGCATTGTTCCCCAATATTCCAACCTGGACAAGGAGCTCACCGTATATGAAAATCTTGTTTTTGCTGCGAAGCTTTTCAGAGTGGAAAATTATAAAAATAAAATAGACGAGCTTTTGGACTTTGTTGAATTGTCGGAGTTTAAAGACAGAGTAACATCGAATTTGTCAGGAGGTATGGCAAGGAGGCTTACAATCGCAAAAGCTCTCATAAATGATCCCGAAATAATTATATTGGATGAACCGACTGTGGGAATAGATATAAACGGAAGAAGAAAGATATGGGATATTTTAAAGTATCTTAAGTCAAGAAACAAGACTGTCCTTCTGACAACTCACTACATTGAAGAGGCAGAATATTTGTGCAGCAGAGTCTGTCTTATAGACAGGGGAGTAATCATCAAGGATGGTACATCCGGCGAATTAAAGGAGCAGCTCGGAGGCTACACGGTTGAATATTTTGACGAGGAATTAAAAACGGCATATAAATTTTTTGATTTAAAGCAAAAGGCATTGGATTATTCCACAAGCATAAAAAGCTCAAATTATACCATAAGGGAAACAACCTTAGAGGATGTTTTTTACAATTATACAAACAGGAAGGTGGTATGATGGAAGTAATTACTGTTTTGTGGAGAGAATTCTTGTTTTTCAGAAGACGCATAGGCAGAATTACATCTTCTGCCATCATGAGTCCTGTTTTATATCTCATTGCCTTCGGATGGGGACTAGGCAAGGATGTGGTGGTTGAAGGAGCAACATACATGCATTTTCTCATACCGGGTCTTATTGCAATGACAACCATGAACACAGGCTTTAATGCGGTATCCTCACGGATTATTACGTCAAGGTTGTTTGAAAGAAGTTTTGAATATTATCTGACATCTCCCATAAGAATGCCCCTCATGTCCTTCGGATACATATTGTCGGGAGCTCTGAGAGGGATTTATGCAAGCATTCTCATCATATTGGTATCAATGCTGTTTGGTGTCGTAATAAAGGTGAACTTTTACTTCCTGCTGATCTGCTTTTTAAACAGCTTTGTGTTTTCTGCACTTGGATACACGGCTGCCCTGTCAATTGAAAGCCACTATGATATGGGCAGGTTCAATACATACATCATGACGCCAATGTCATTTTTGTGCGGCACATTCTTTTCATTGGAGAATTTACCTGTTGCCATAAAATCAATAGTTGGTCTGCTGCCTCTGTCTCATGCATCCACATCTCTCAGAAGCATGGTGCTGGAGGGAAGCTTTACGCACAGTTCGATTCTGGTTCTGACAGTTTATGCGTTGCTGTTATACATTATAGGCGTTTACATAAGCTACAGGGAAATGAAATAAAATACAATACAAAGGTTGGAGTAAGTATGAAAAAAGCAATAATTGTTGCAAGCTTTGGATGTTCAATAAAGAATTCAAGGGAAAGATATATTGAAACGGTCGAAAATGCTGTCAGGAATGCATACAAGGATAT